>NZ_JAAHHT010000029.1:13613-42621 GCF_010672085.1 Okeania sp. SIO3I5 | reverse complement strand
GCAAAAAGCTGAAAGATATTTATCTGAAGGAAAATTAGATCAAGTTTATGCCAATTGTTCTAAAGCTTTAAAAATTTCACCTAACTCTGGAGAAATTTACAAAATATTGGGTAGGCAAAAAATGGGGAAGTTAGAATCAGCTCAAAAATCTTACAAACAGGCAATTCAATATGATCCAAATTTAGCAGAGGTTTATGCAAATCTAGGTAGTATAAGCGCCAGGCAAAAGCAATTGGAACAAGCAATAAAATATTATGAAAAAACTATTAGTATTAAACCTGATTTTCCTAGTTTTTATCGAAACTTGGCGAAAATATGGCGGAGTTTAGGAAAAGAGCGTTTAGTAACAGAATGTAGCTATCAAGCACTTATTTTAGAACCCAAATTAGCTACAGGAATAGAATGGTTAAATTTAGGAGATAAGTTATTAGAATTAGGTAAAGTAGAAGAGGCGATCGCTTGTTACAACCAGGCAATAAAATCAGATGAAAAATTATCAGCAGCATACAATAAACTTGGAAATACTTTAATTCAAAAAGGGGAGATGGAACAGTCGCTTTTTTATCGGTAAAATGGGGTAAAAAAAATTATTTTCATTGGATGTTTGATGTAGTAATGAGAGTTCATTTGTTACGTTGGAGTAATTTAAGTATAGATAAATTTGTTTTTAGTCGTTACTATCTACCTTTTCAAGCTGAATGCTTACAATGAAACTAATGATATAATGTTTGTCAGGTGAGCAGGAGTAATAGTAAAGTTAATGGAAAATCCAGAAATAGCAGCATTAAAATTAAATCAAGAAGCAGAATCTTATCTAACTAAAGGAAATTTTGATAAAGCTTATGCCACTTGTTTACAAGCTTTAGAATTAGTTCCAGATTTTCCAGCAGTTAGCAATACTATAGGGAAAATTATGGAAAAAATAGATGCCTTAGATTCAGCTATTACTTGGTACAAAAAAGCCATCGGAAAACAACCGAATTTAGCAGAAGCTCATTCTAACTTAGGGAGTATTTATGTCAAACAAAAGCAGTGGGAAAAAGCTGTTACCTCCTACCAAACAACCACCAAACTACAACCAAATTTTCCTAATGCTTACCGTGCTTTAGCAGAAATATACCATCAAATAGATAAGCCAGAATTAGCAGCTTATTACTGGTATAAAACATTTACTTTACAACCAGAATTGGCAACAGATTTAGAATATTTAAAATTGGGAAAGGCGCTATTAAAATATAACCAAAAAGAAGAAGCGATCGCCTGTTACGAACAATCCCTTAAATTAAATCCAAACCTTTCTCAAGCACATCATAATTTAGGGGAAATTTATAGTGGAGAAGAAAAATGGCAAGCAGCTATATCAAGTTATCAAAAAGCCATTAAATTTAATCCAAAATTTTCTTGGTCTCATCACAGTTTAGGTAAAGCTTTTGCCAATACTCAGCAATGGGAAAAAGCAATTTTATCTTATCAAGAAGCACTTCAATTAAACTCTGAAGCTGCTGTTACTTATCATTGTCTGGGAGATGCTTTAGTCAATCAAAAACAATTAAATGCAGCTATTAATGCTTATCAAAAATCTCTAGAATTACAATCAGAAACTTGGGTAGTTCATCATAAATTAGCTAATCTTTTCCAAGAAAAAGGAGAGTTAGATTCAGCCATCCTTGCCTACTATGAAGCTATTAAACTCAATCCTAATTTTCTCTGGTCTTACTACAGTTTAGGAGAAACATTAATCAAACTTCAAAGATGGAATGAAGCAGTAGTAGCTTATCTTTATGCCTTTAAAATTAATCAAGATTTACCAAGTATTCACGAACAACTCGGATATGCTCTGGAAAAACAATCTCAATCAAATC
Source organism: Okeania sp. SIO3I5 (assembly GCF_010672085.1). Lineage (GTDB taxonomy): Bacteria > Cyanobacteriota > Cyanobacteriia > Cyanobacteriales > Microcoleaceae > Trichodesmium. The sequence continues at coordinate 40,759 of NZ_JAAHHT010000029.1, read as the reverse complement.
TCAAAGCAACTATTGATTATTATTCTGAGATTATTCAAAATCCTCAACAACAGAAACCTACCCCCATCAAAGAATTATCAATTCAGTTAGAAGCTCCAGAATTTTACTTAAAACTCGGAAATTTACTAGGGCAAAAAAATCTATTTAATCCAGCGATAATCATTTATAAGATAGGTCTGCAAGTACAACAAAATCATCCAGAAATTACCAGAAAACTTGCTCAACTAGAAAACCAAAAAAATCAATTAGATCAAGAACTCTCAGACTGCCAAAATACTGTTAACAAAAACCCCAAAAAATTCATAGGTCACTATAAACTAGGAAATATATTACTTAAACTTCAGAGATTAAATCAAGCTGCCGAAGCTTACCTAAAAGCAATTAAAATAAGACCTGAATATCCCTGGTTTTTCTTCTATTCTAATTTATTAAATTTTCTGATTAAACAAGGAAAACTACAACAAGTATTGGAATTTTTTCAAAAGGTTACTCAAGAAAACCCAGAAAGTATTTGGTGTTATGTTAACCTCGGAGAAATTCTCACAGCAACAGGAAACTTAGATGCAGCAATCAAAAATTATCAAACTGCTTCCTATAACAAAACTCGCCAATCTCATCCTACTTTTGTTGAACAAAATTGGGATTTAAAAAATACTAATGCTCCTAACTTTATTATTATTGGTGCTCAAAAAAGTGGTACAACTTCACTAGAAAATTATATTGCTCAACATCCCCAAGTAATACCAGCAATTAAAAAAGAAACGCATTTTTGGTATCGAGATTTTGAGAAAGGAATTAATTGGTATCTCGCACACTTTCCTCCTATTCCTAAATCAGAAAAATTTATTACTGGAGAAGCAACTCCTAACTATCTAGAAAATTATCAAAGTGCCGAGCGAATATATAACGTATTTCCAGAAGTTAAACTATTAGTAATATTGAGAAACCCCGTCGATAGAGCTTTCTCTCAATATAATCATTGGATGAGGTTAAATTGGGACGATCGCTCCTTTGAAACAGCAATAAATTCAGAGTTAGAAATACTCAAAAAAAATCCCGAAAAACCTCAAGGAGACAAAAATTATTGGCAACAACCAGGCAACTATATAGGGCGTGGTATTTATGTAGAATTTCTCAAAAAATGGTTAGCAGTATTTCCTAGAGAACAAATACTAATTTTAAAAGGAGAAAACCTTTATCAAAAACCTGTAGATACCATGAAACAAGTATTTCAATTTTTAGGATTACCAGAACATCAACTGTCTGAATATAGAAAATTAAATCCAGGACATTATTCACCAATAAATGATGAGATGCGCCAGAAATTGAGTGAATATTTTCAACCTCATAATCAAAGATTAGAGGAATATTTAGGAATACAGTTTCACTGGAAATAATACTTATATTTTAGATAGTAAGGAGTGGTTTGGGAGGTTTGGGGACTTTGGGGAGTTTGGGAAGAAATTAAAAAATATATATTTTCAACCATTATGGGAGTAGCACAACTGAATGTTTTAGGGATTAGAGAGTAGGGTTTAATGGGAATAAAAAACCAGAACAATAACTGTACCTTAGTCATTTGAGAAACCCTGTAGGTACAATTAAAATTAAACAATCTCGTGATTTTTCCTTAAAGGAGTATTTGATGACAAAAAAAATATTCAAAGGAAAAGAAGAATATTTCAGGGAGTAGGGAATAGAGTTCAGTGGGAAAAAAAACAACTGTACCTTAGTCACTTGAGAACCCTGTAGGTATAATTAAACAATCTCGTGATTTTTGCTTAAAGGAGTAGTTTATGGGAAAAAGAATATTAAAAGCAAAAGACGAAAAGATGCTGACTAAAGGTTTAAAAAAAGATATTAAGTGGACTCCTAAAAAATTAACTCTTGCTGGAATTGGAATATTAGTTCCCTATACAGCAATATTAGTCTATGTTATATCTTTTAGAGTTCCTTTAGGTTTAATAATTGTAATGATCTTAGTTCCTTTAATATTTTTTGGAGGTTTTTCTGTGTTATACTTTTTAACAAAAAATATCTGAAAAAGGGAGTAGGGAATAAATAAGGAAAACCCTTGCTCTTTAATCTCTTTGATAATTATTAGCTAGGAGCATCTTTATTGTTCTTAGGTTTACTTCTCCCCTGCTCCCCTTTCATATTAAACCTCTTGCAAAATTTTTAATTAAATTAATTAAAGACATAAAATAAAAAATTTTTACCCCCTATTCCCTATTCCCTGACTTCTGCAAGAAGTCTATTACATCCACATAGGAAAAGGATTTAATTCCTCTTCCGTTAAAGACTCTTTCAACCATCCCATTTTAACAGGAACATCATATAGTCTTCCTAACCCTAACCGCTTCCACATATGACGCATTCCTGGAACAATTACCTTAGCTACCCTCAACCCAATATCACTACGAGTTTGGTCTAAAACTAACAGTTCCATACCATTTTGCTCAACAATTTGCTGACACAATTTAACATCTTCCAGTAAATCATCACTAGCTAATGGAAAATAATCACTACTTTTTTTAGAAATAACTTCATTATTAGGAACCAAATAAGGTTGATTAATTAAAGTAGCAGTTTCCCACCATTTAAGTGCTAATACATCAGCAGATGGCGGATAATTTGTTGTCCCATCATCTTTAAAAGATAAAACATTAGGTAATATTTGATTCGCCTCAGTTAACGCTCGACTAATAGCTATTTCCGCGTCAAAATGCGCCCCATATCCTAATACAATATCCTCCACTTCTCTATCCTTTCTAGGACTAATAGCTGCAAAACAAGGAATATTCAAATCGCTAGTAATATCCAACACCCATAAATCCCGATTCAGACTTTGATAATATCTTTTTAACTGCTGAAAATAAGGCTGTTCAAAACTTTCTAAATCTACTTGAGGTCTTGACAATTTATTATACCACCATAAAGCCACACAATCCCGTTCTACTAACTCCATAAACCCTTGTAAAATTGCCTCCTCTATCGTATTTCCCGCAGCACAACCATTAGAATCTCCCCAACAATCTAAATCATCAAATTCAGCATACCCATAATAACAATAAGCAGTCGGTAAACATTTAAACTCTTGAGCAGTTAAAGACCAGACCGGAGTCCAATTAATTACTCTCGTTTCATCAAAAGGTTCTGGTACTTTTTGAAACCACCCTTTACACTCAATATTCCATTCTTTTCGATTTTGATATTGTTGCTCACTAAAAATCATGCACTGATTAGGATGAATAGCTTTATCTACTAAATCTTGATAACTTCCTTTTTCTCTAATTTCATCTCCTTGAAACACCCCAGAATAACGTTCGATCGCTTCACAAAAACCGCTAGCTCTTGATTGACTATCAGTTCTTCCTTTCCCCGAACTTCTTCCTCCCATATTTTGACGTAAGCTATCTAAATCATCAAAAACATTACGAAAATGATGCCTAGCAACATAAGTATGAAGTAATCCTTGACTCGGAATCTTAGCTAATTCTCGCACCACACCCGTAATCGGACTAATATGATGTTGATACCTTCTCAAAGTTTCTTCAGGTGAACAAAAACGATGCCCACCATCAGCAGTAAAAGCTTTTTTTCGGTGTCCTAAAACTACTGGTAAAGGTTGTTTTGTAAATATTTTTCCACAACTAGAACATTGAGGGCGTTTAACCAAAATGTGGTTTTCAGTTTGTAGAGTTAGGTGGTCATAAGTAATCAAATTTCCTTCTAATCTAGGATTACTTTTTTGAATAATCCATTTAAAAATTTCTCTGGCAGCTATGGCTAAAGTTGTTTGGATTGTTGCCTGAGAAAAATCGAGGGGAGGCGTTAAAAGTGTTGCCCGTTCTTTCTTTCTATTAATAAACTCTTCAATAGGTCGATTGTCTCGCCAACGTTGTGCAAAACAATCCCAACATCCTGTTTGATTAGGTTGGAATAAAGGACCTATCCAAGAGATAGTTCCTAATGGTTTTATTAACATCCAAGGAGTTTCAGATGCTAAAGCTTGTTGATTAAATTCGGCTAAATTAGGATGGAGATAATCGTCGGTTAAAATAATCGTTAAATCTCCTTCGTCAGCAACTTGAATCTGAAAAGATTTTAACAGGTCAATCAAAGATTCATCTGTTACTGAACCCAAAGTTTTGACTGTAACTTTAGTCGATTGTAAGCGATCATAAGCTTGGGATTGAGAAATGCCAAGATTATGACAAAGAATAGCTAAATTAGCAGGTAATAATTCATTTTTTTCCAATAGGTATCCTTGTTTATGTAGCTGAAATAGAGCTTCTTGAATTTTCATAGTAAAATTCAGAACCTCTTGGAATAAATTAGGATTGTCTGGTGCTAAATTTTGGTTTTGTAGAATATCTAATTGGAGAATATCAATAATTTCATCAACATTTCGTTCACCATCAATTAACTGAACTAAACGATAATAAAGGGAGTCTTGTAAACAAACAGATTCTCTTTCTGATATGAAAAATACTGTATCTGGTTCTAGGGTTTCAACTAAGTAAGCAGGGTTAAAATTAGGTTGATGGAGCATATTTGTTATTTTCAGTTTTCAGTTATTAGTTATTAGTTATCAGTTATCAGTACCGATCGCTAATTCTAGAGGCTTAAAATTCGTAGTTTTTTTTATTATCCCTTTAAAAGGGGAGGTTTGAGACTTTATTTTTTTGGTCAAATTTTCTTGCCAAAATAATTTTACTTTACAAAGGGTTTCTAACTAAGGATGGATAAAAAATTTTGAGGCGATCGCTTCTATAGAAGTCATTTGATATCTTTATACGTTTTGAATTACGAGTCCTCCCTGGAATAGAGGCAATACAGGAAAAAGATTGAAAAGTGCTTCCTTGCTTCCTTATCAGATTAGAATTAGATTTTTCCCATCATTAAATCTTTCCACTCATAGCTCTTCAGTGCAAAACTACAACAATTTTCATTTTATGAAGCTCCCGAAAAAAACCAGGGATTTTCTGTTGCATCCTGACAATTTTTCTGATAAGCTAAAGATTAGATGGGGTCGTTCGCCTATACACATGACTATTTATTCAACCAAATTTCCGGCCTCAGAGACAATCAAAATATTCACGAGTTTTTCCTAGAAGCAATGCCAGAAATATTTTCATCTTGTGAAGCTCCAACAAATGCTTGTTTTCCACTCATCAAATCTTTCCAGCCATCACTCTTCAATCCAAAACCACAAAAATTTTCATTCTCTGAAGCTCCCGAAAAAAAAACCTGGAATTTTCCCTTGCATCCTGACAATTTTTCTGATAAGCTAAAGATTAGCTGGGCTCACTCGCCCATACGCATGACTATTTATTCAACCAAATTTCCGGCCTCAGAGACAATCAAAATATTCAGGAGTTTTTCCTAGAGCAAAGGCAGGAATATTTTCATCTTGTGAGCTTCCACAAATGCTGATTTTCCACTCATCAAATCTTTCCAGCCATCACTCTTCAATCCAAAACCACAAAAATTTTCATTTTCTGAAGCTCCCAAAAAAAACTGGGATTTTCCCTTGCATCCTGACAATTTTTCTGATAAGCTAAAGATTAGCTGGGGTCACTCGCCTATACACATGACTATTTATTCAACCAAATTTCCGGCCTCAGAGACAATCAAAATATTCAGGAGTTTTTCCTAGCAGCAATGCCAGAAATATTTTCATCTTCTGAAGCTCCAACAAATGCTGATTTTCCACTCATCAAATCTTTCCAGCCATCACTCTTCAATCCAAAACCACAAAAATTTTCATTCTCTGAAGCTTCCTAGCATAAAACGTAGATAATTGGAGATTATTATAGATAATACCCAACAATTTCAAGGTCTCAAAATTATCTATGCTTAAAGGCTACCAAATTATTGATGCAGACTCCCATGTAATTGAACCTGCCCAGATGTGGGCCAAATATATCGAACCTCAATTCCAGGACTTTGCCCCCTCCCTGAATATGAAAATCAAAGGGGAACCCATCACCGCCAAAATCTCCCAACAAGTAGAAGAAGAAGGAAATAAGCAGATGATAGAAGCTCATCCCCATGCTTATTTGAACCGCTACGATGTCGAATCCCATGTCCAAGCAATGGTATTGATGGGAGTAGACATTGCCTTTATTTATCCCACATCCGGACTGTGGTTATTTGCCATTGATACCTTACCTGCTGAAGTCATCGGCGCTTTTACCCGTGCCTATAATACTTGGCTGTACGAAGAATTTTGTAGCTATGATCCCAGTCGGTTAAAAGGAGTCGGTGCCATGAATCTCCATGATCCCCAGGAGATGGTCAAAGAGCTACATCAGATTGTCAATTTGGGCTGGAAGGCAGTTTTTTTGCGCCCTAACCCAGTCAAAGGCAGAATTTTGAGCGATTCGGCATACGAACCTTTTTGGAGTGCCTGCGAAGAATTAGATATAGCAGTAGGTATTCACGAAGCCACCCATGCTCGGTTACCAACGACAGGAACAGATAGATTTAACAGTCGTTTTGCCCTCCATGCTTGTTCTCACCCCATGGAACAAATGATGGCTATGTTGGCTTTAATTGAAGGGGGAGTATTAGAGCGTCATCCGAAACTACGGGTAGGATTTTTAGAATCTGGTTGTGGTTGGCTTCCCTATTGGTTATGGCGATTGGATGAAGAATACAAAAATTTACATTGGGAAGTCAAGGATACAGTCAAATTGCTGCCATCGGAATATTTTCGCCGTCAATGTTATATTGCAGTTGAGCCATCTGAACCTTATCTGACTCAGATTATTGAATTTATTGGGTCTGAAAATTTAATTTTTGGCTCGGATTATCCACACATGGATCATGAGCCAGATATAGTGAAAAATCTTGTAGAACTTGAGAATAATTTATCTCAGGATATAGTCAAAAAAATCGTTTGGGATAACCCTAAATGTTTCTATAAAATTTGAGGTCAAATTTGCAGATTTCATTTTGTACAGTATTTGAAGTTTTGGTAGTCCTGTATATGTAGTGATAAAATTATGGTGAAGCGATCGCTTTTCTTAATAAAGTAAGCGATCGCCTTCACTACTCCCTCATTCCTACCTCAGATTTAATCATTCCACAACATTGTTACGAAGGTTTTCTTGTCAGTTGGAGATTTTTCTTTACTTTTGCCAACGTCTTCTCTTGTATAACTAATTGGAAAAGTTCTTGTTCTTCTATTAGCTTATATATTTTAAAAGTAGTCATCTGATAAAATACTAATAATTTATGCTTATGAAATAATGATTTACTTGCTCCGAGACCATGCGACTAAAGAACAAATGAATGAAATGTTAGCTACTCTAAATAGTTATATTAAACTAGCAGTAGATATAGAAAAAGGCATTTTAGCTGCAGGTGGAGAACTACACGCGGATTGTGAAGCTGTACTATTAGAAAACGGAAGTAGGCAAGTAGATATTTGGGGAGCTGATTGGTATCCACTTACACAAGAGGTAGGTTATGAATCTCTGATAAATATCCGTCCTCGTCAAAATAATCGGTCAATGGAAATTCAAGACCCTGTTATTAGAACGCGGGTTGCTCAAATTGTAGAACAGTTATTAGGAAATTTATGAGAAATTGGAATACTTTGAAAGAAAGATATTTGAGAGATGAAATTCCAGTACGCTTGGGAAATCTCGCCTCAAATTTAGCACGAATTAAATCTCGTTGTCAGTCTCAAGTCAATCAAGAACTGGTAGAAAATTTGCTCAAAGAAAGTGAATTTTTTATTGAATGGACTGCACCTGATACAGAGGTAGAAGTTGCGGCTGAACTTGTTGATTTACAAGTAACATTAGCACGATGGCAGTATAATTGGGCAAGTATTTGGAATGATAGTGAACTCCGAAGTGAGGTAATTCAGAAAGCTAATATTTGGTCAGAAAGATTACTGAATATGTCTGGTTTATTAACAGAAAATTAGATATTTTTGTTTTCAGCAATTAACAATTAACAATCTGACCTATAGCTTAAGGCGAATGTTGAACTTATATACTTGAATAATCTCTCATTAACCGATCAGTTAATGGGAGATTTTTGGCTTTTTAAGATGTTAACGAGCTTTGCTGATGCTGCTTGGATGAAGGATACAAAAATTTACATTAGGAATTCTCAATATATGGTATAATTACTGCCATCCTAATATTTTCGCCGTCAATGTTATATTGCCGTTGAGCCATCTGAACCTGATCTGACTCAGATAATTGAAGCAGATTTCATGTTGCGAGGATAAAATTTAGATACTTTTCTCCTTTTTTGGAGAACTTGTATCATCCAACTAAAAATCTCATTCTCTTTTAGAGATATAGATTATTCAACTTTAATAAAAGACTATAAGGTAGGTTGCACTATGGTATTATCGCCCGAAAATTTGCGTGTAAATAACCAGGAAAAGTTTTCAGAGTTAGCCCAAAAGCAATTGTTAGAAAACTCAAACTCTGACAAACTATTTCAAGGTTCATTTCTGCGACATACGCTGACTCGAAGCAAGATTGTTTCTCAAATTATTTCCTATATCTGGTTATATGCGGAATCAGACCCTTTAGCAAGACAAGCTAAACACTGGTTTCAAAATCCCACAAAAAATTTTGATCAGCTAGAAAACCCTACTGTTGCAGATAAATTGCCTTCTTTGGCCAAATTAATGGGTGCCAAACCTCAAGACCAGACTATATACGGTGAATTTTTGAGTAAAGTTTTTTCTGACGTTAAAGATGATAGTAAAGGTCTTTATAACTTTCCACTTTTTAATAAGCAAGACATTGAGTCAGGCATAGTAGTATTTAAAACTGATGCGACTATTGCTAGTGGGTCTATTCAAGATCCTAACCCTAATAGTCCTAATGTTTTGACAGTAATGATTGCTTTTCCACCTTGCCCACAATTTAGTGCAGCAACAGTCACAAAAGAAGAATTATCCAACTGGCTCAATAACCGAGATAGTAGTAACTATACACCTCCTAATTCATATGTTCCTTGCTGTTGTAGTTAGTCATGGAACTTACCCAAAATTTGGGTTGAAAGTTTCATTCCTATAGCTTAAGGCGAATATTAAACTAAGATACTTGAATAATCTCTCATTAACCGAGCAGTTAATGAGAGATTTTTGACTTTTTTAGATGTTAACGAGCTTTGCTGATGGTGGTTGGATGAAGGATACAAAAATTTACATTAGGAATGCTCAATATCTGGTATAATTACTGCCATCCTAATATTTTCGCCGTCAATGTTATATTGCCGTTGAGACATCTGAACCCGAGCTGACTCAGATAATTGAAGCAGATTTCATGTTGCGAGGATAAAATTTAGATACTTTTCTCCTTTTTTGGAGAACTTGTATCATCCAACTAAAAATCTCATTCTCTTTTAGAGATATAGATTGTTCAATTTTAATAAAAGACTATAAGGTAGGTTGCACTATGGTATTATCACCCGAAAATTTGCGTGTAAATAACCAGCAAAAGTTTTCAGAGCTAGCTGAAAAACAATTGTTAGAAAACTCAAACTCTGACAAACTAATTCACGGTTCAGTTCTTCGATATATGCTGGCTCAAACAAAGATGATTTCTCAAATTATTTCCTATATTTGGTTATATGCGGAATCCGAACCTTTGGCAAAACAAGCTAGACGCTGGTTTCAAAATCCTACAAAAAATTTTGATAAATTAGAAAACCCTACTGTTGTAGATAAATTACCTTCTCTAGCCAAATTAATGGGTGCCCAACCTCAATAGCAGAGTATATACGGTGAATTTTTGAGTAAAGTTTTTCCTGACGTTAAAGATGAAAGCAAAGGTCTTTATCAGTTTCCGATTTTTAATAAGCAAGACATTGAGTCTGGCATAGTAGAATTTAAAACTGATGCTGCTACTTCTGTAGGGTATATTCAAGATCCTACCCCAAATAGTCCTAATATTTTAACAGTAGTCATTGCCTTTCCACCTTGCCCACAATTTAGTGAAGCAACCCTCACAAAAGAAGAATTATCAGGCTGGCTCAACAATCGGGATAGTAGTAACTATACACCTGATAATTCCTATATCCCAGTGACTTTTTAAATATACTAACCTAAGCAAAAAAACAAGTAGATATCTCCAAAAAGTAGAAATCTAATCTTGAGCATAAGATACTTTAATAATCTCTCATTAACCCACCAGTTAATGGGAGATTCTCTGCTTTTTTAGAGTCTGGTTGTAGTTAGCTTCCCTTTTGAAGATTATACCAGTTTGATAAATGTTTGTTCCGAATCTCTGTTGCCTGTTGCCTTTTGCTTGTTCCCTGTTGCCTAAAACTAGAGTTTTGTAACATTTTTTCTGCAAAATTGTATTAGAAAAAGAATACAAAAATTGAGATTGGGAAGTCGAAAGATATAATATAATTAATTATCATAGTTGTTCCCTTCCCTATTACTTAACTTATGGCAACTAAATGAAGAATATGGTACATTAATACCATAAAGAACTCCGTAGCAAAAATTAAATAATCCTGTGTTGTTGCCCAAATACAACATAGGAAGTATATCAATACTTTACTCAATTTATCCCAAAAATAAATACATCATGCAAAGAATAACATACGCGCAGCTTGATACATTCTGTACTCTACAATCACGCTCATCCAATGATTTACGAGCAGTTACTAAAAAAATTTCCCAGCTTATAGCAAAATCATGGCTGCCAGATGGAGAAGATATCAGGAAAGTATTTCTATCTCAAGACTCAAAAGAAATCTTGAAAATGCTTAAGAAGAAAGGTATCGCTCTAGAAAGTATTTTTGGACCTTCCTTAGAAATCAAGATAGATACGAATAGTTTTGAAGGATATATTGAAGAGGTACGTAATATTCAACAGCCATTTATCTTCGTAATATCATATCCTCCAAAACCCACTGAGTTTAACGTCTCAGATCAAGAACTAACACAGTGGGTTGAAAATAACAATAGCAACCAATTCGTTTCTGATAATCTCTATATACCAGTTAGTTTTTAAATGTACTAACTAGAGTAAGGTAGAAAAAAGACGTTCCATTGCTTCAGTCACAAAAAGGCTTAAGTTAATTACATAATTTGCTTTTGAGCTAGTTGACAATTTGATACATAACGCACAAAATTTACCACACCCTACTTAAAACTAGACAAAAAAAACAAATAGACATCTCCAAGAAGTAGACATCTAATCTTGAGCAATTGAAAAATCAAGATTTGAGCACTTTTTTCTGAGATGTCTATTCTTATGCCAATTCACTCTAATGAAGCAGTCGGCACTCAGCACTCAGCAGGATTATTTTTTTGAGCGTTGAGAAGGAGACCTAAATTTCTCCTCAACTATCTAGTTTATGGAAACTAGGGATTTTAACCCAGAGTTGCTAAAAGCTGATAGCTTATTAATTGTGTCACAAATAATTTCGCTTCTTAATCTAGTGCAATAACTTTAATATTATTATTAATATAGATAATATAGCTAAGAAAGAATTCGTTAGGACTACCGACTGATGATGAATCTTAGACTAGGAAATATTTTTCCAACTGTCCCTGTTCCCTGCTATAATACTAGCTTTTTAAGATGTTAAATAGATACAAAATTCTTGACGCAGACGCTCATACTATAGAGCCACTGGACATTTGGCAAAAGTATCTTAATCCAGGATTTAAAAGTTTTGCTCCTTTGCCCGATCTGACAATTAAGGGTACGAAAATATATCATAAGATTTCTAATCAAGTAAAAGGTAAACTGTCTTTACCCAATAACTTTGATGCAGAATCTCAAGTCATGGCCATGAAACAAATGGGAATCGATCTATCATTGATTTACCCAACTTATGGGTTATGGCTTTTGGCCGTTGATACAATGACCCCTCAACTGGCTCAGGAGTTCGTTCTCGCCTATAATAACTGGTTACGAGACTTTTGTAGTTACGATCCAGAAATCCTCAGAGGAGTAGGAATAGTTAATCTTCATAATCCTGAAGATATGGTGCCCGAATTAAATCGGATAGCAAAGTTTGGCTGGAAAAGTGTCTGTGTATTTCCTAACCCGGTTAAAGGGCGACTACTGAGCGATCGCGCTTATGAATCATTTTGGGCAGAATGTGAGCGATTAGGAATAGCGGTTGGTATTCATACTGCTGCTCATTGTTGTCTACCAGCTACTGGAGCAGATAGGTTTGATACCCATTTTTCAATACACGCTTGTGCTCATCCAATGGAGCAAATGATGGCATTCTTAGCCTTAGTTGAAGGAGGAGTATTAGAACGGTATCCTAAGCTGAGAATAGGTTTTCTAGAGTCAGGTTGTGGGTGGCTACTATATTGGTTATGGCGATTAGATAAAGAGTATGAGGAACTTGAATGGGAGGTTAAAGAAAATGTCAAGATGAAGCCTTCAGAATATTTTCGTCGCCAGTGTTTTATTGAAATAGAACCTTCTGAACCCTATATTAGGGATATTATCTCATACATTGGTGAAAATAATTTGATTTTTGGATCTGATTATCCCCACCTCGATCACGATCCCAATGTTGTTAAAAATGCTGTAGCATTAGAGGAGCAGCTTTCTCCAGAAATTGTGAAAAAGATTCTTTGGGATAACTCCTGTCGTTTCTATGGCATAGAAGAATGATTGATTCCAATACTAACTACCAGATTATCGCTAAAGTTTACGAAAGTGATAATTCATTGATTTATCGAGCTATCCTCAAGCCAGATAATCAAGCTATTATTCTCAAAATTCTTAAAGAAAACTATCCTACTCCTTCCCAACTTACCCAGTATAGACAGGAATATGAAATTCTTCGTTCCTTGGATGTAGATAGTATTATTAAAGCTTACGACTTACAAAGATATGAGAATAGTTTAATCATGCTTTTAGAAGACTTTGGCGGTGAATCTCTAAAATCATTACTACCCCAAAGTAAATTAAACTTAGAAAACTTTCTGACTATTGCTATTAAAACAACAGAAAGTTTAGCAGCAATTCATCAAGCTAATATCATCCACAAAGATATTAATCCTGCTAATATTGTCTATCATTCCCAAACAGGACAACTAAAAATCATCGACTTCGGCATTTCTACCCGTTTATCCCAAGAATTTCTCACAGTTCTTCTCCCCCATCAACTAGAAGGAACTTTAGCATATATTGCTCCAGAACAAACAGGTAGAATGAACCGAGGCATAGATTATCGCTGCGATCTTTATTCTCTGGGCGTAACTTTCTACGAACTTTTAACCAATAAACTACCTTTTGAAACAACCGATCCCATGGAGTTAGTTCATTGTCATATTGCACAACAACCATTACCAGTGCATAAACTAATTCCTGATGTTCCTAATTCTGTATCTAATATAGTCAGCAAACTATTAGCAAAAACTCCAGAAGAAAGATACCAAAGTGCTTGGGGAATTAAAGCTGATCTAGAAACCTGTCTGCATCAATTAAAAACTTTAGGAGAAATTTCAAATTTTCCTTTAGGAAATCAAGATATTTCTGATAAATTTCAGATTCCTCAAAAACTCTATGGTAGAGAACAAGAAGTTACTCAACTGTTAACAGCATTCGAGCAAGTAAGTCAAGGAAAAACAGGAATGATTCTGATTTCTGGTTATTCAGGAATTGGTAAATCAGCTTTAGTTAATGAAATTCACAAACCCATTGCAAAAAAACGAGGAAGATTTATTAGTGGTAAATTTGACCAATTGCAAAGAGATATTCCTTATTCAGCTATATCTCAAGCATTTCAAGAATTAATCCGTAAACTGCTAAGTGAACCAGAAATCACCCTACAAAATTGGAAAAATAAACTATTAGAAGCTCTAGGCAATAATGGTCAAATTATTATTGATGTGATTCCCGAACTAGAAAAAATTATCGGTAAACAACCAGCAGTAGAACAATTAGGATCTACCGAAAGTCAAAATCGGTTTAATTTATTATTTCAAAGATTTTTGAGTGTTTTTTGTCAAAAAGAAAATCCTTTAGTAATATTTATAGATGATTTACAATGGGCAGATTTACCATCTCTGAACTTAATTGAGCAATTAATGTCAGATTCTGATAACAAATATTTTTTGACTATCGGAGCATATAGAGATAATGAAGTTAGCCATACCCATCCTCTAGTAAGTACTTTAGAAAAAATTAAGAATGCACAAGTACCAGTTAATGAAATTACCCTTTACCCCTTAAAAAGTCATCATATTAATCAATTAATTGCTGATACCCTAAGTTGCTCAACAGAAATTACTAAACCTTTAGCTGAATTAGTTGCTAAAAAAACTGGAGGCAATCCATTTTTCCTGACTCAACTGCTTTATTCTTTGTACCAAGAAAATTTATTAGTATTTAACCGAGAGAAATATTCTCTTAAAATAGAAGATAACCGACAAGGTTATTGGCAATGGGATATAGAAGAAATTCAAAGGGTTTCGATTACTGATAATGTAGTTGAATTGATGGTCGGTAAAATTGAAAAATTAGATCAGAAAACTCAACAAGTTCTCAAATTAGCCGCTTGTATTGGAAATAATTTTAATTTAGAAATTCTGTCAATTGTAAATAATAAATCTCAAGTATTCACAGCTAAAGAAATACAGTTAGCTCTAGATGAAGGTTTAATAATTCCTCTAAACAATAATTATAAAGTTCCTCTACTTTGGAGTTTAGAAGAATTACCAAATAATAGCTCCGACATCTCATCTCAGAATTCTGCATATATTCCCTACAAATTTTTACATGACCGAGTACAACAAGCTGCTTATTCTTTGATTCCTGAAGCAAAAAAAAAGCAGGTTCATCTACAAATAGGTCGTTTGCTACTGAAAAATCTTAAAAAGACTCAGGAACGAGAGGGTGAGCTACAGAATAATATTTTTGATATTGTTAATCAACTTAACGAGGGTTCGGACTTAATTACCGAGCAATTAGAAAAAGATGAGTTAGCTAAATTTAATCTTCAAGCAGGTAAAAAATCTAAAGCATCAACTGCTTATGAACCTGCTCTTAAATATTTGGAATTAGGATTAAAATTATTAGCTATTAATAGCTGGAAAAATAACTATCAATTGACCATAGAACTTCATTTAGAAACATTAGAAGTTCTTTACTTAAATGGCAAGTTATCTCAGGCTCAAAATCTTGATGCTATCATTCTGGAAAAATCGAATAAGCTCCTCGATAAAGTTAAGGTATATGACCTAAAAATTAATTATTATAGATCTCAACTTCAACTAGAGTTAGCCATAGATAGCGGATTAGAAATTTTAAAACTACTGGGATTAAATTTGCCAAAAAAACCTGGGAAAATGAAGATTTTAGCTAAACATTTTCAGGTAAAATTACTCCTAAAAAAGACACAGATTGAAGATTTAGCCGAACTACCACAAATAACAGATCCCAATCAAGTTGCAGCTGTAAATATTTTATCAGCTCTTAATTCTCCTGCCTACTCAACAAATCAAAATTTACATTATTTGATTATTCTGAATCAAGTCTATATTCATATCAAATATGGAAATTCTGAGTTTGCTTCTGCTGCATACGTTTGGTATGCTTCTTACTTATGTGAGAGAGTAGAGAACATTGATTTGGGCTATCGGTTTGGTCAATTATCTTTAAAACTATCAGATAAATTGACACTACAATCATTAAAACCTATTGTGTTACATATGTTTTATGGTTTTGTTAAATACTGGAAAAATAATTCTAGTAAAGAACTAAAACCTTTGGTTGAAGTGGTTCAAACTGGACTTGAGTACGGAGAGATAGCATATAGTAGCTATGCTGCTGCAAATTATTGTTATATCTCACTATTTTATAGTGGAGAAAATTTACAATCTATTCACAAAAAAGTTAATGAATATATATCCTTGTTTGCTAAATATAAGGACAAGTATGGAAACGATTTATTTGTTTTTTGTGAAAAATTTTGTTCATATTTAATCAATATTGATGGCGATAGAAATACTTTTGCTGAAAAAAGTGAAAAAGATAATGGTTATGATATAAATTTTTATATAAACAATAATTTATATCTTTTAGTTCTTTTTGCAGCACTTTTTGAAAATACTAAATTTTATTTTTTAAAATATTATTCAAATGCCATTGAATATAGCAATTTATGTGAAAAATATAAAGCTTTTGGTTCTAGTGTAAATTTAATACCTCAGTGCAATTTTTATCAATCTCTTACTCTTTTAGCTCTAGCTTTAAAGAGCAATAAAAATCAACAGAAAAAAATATTATTAAAAAAGGTATCAAGTAATCAAAAACAAATGAAAAAATGGGCACAAAAAGCCCCCAAAAATTATCAAAATAAATATGATTTAGTAGAAGCAGAAAAAGCACGAGTTTTAGGACAAAATTGGCAAGCACAAGAACTGTATGATCGCGCGATTCAAGGAGCCAAAAAATATGAATTTATCCACGAAGAAGCCTTAGCTTACGAACGAGCAGCAGAATTTTATCTGGCCCTCGGTAGAGAAGAAATCGGTCAATTGTACTTAAGAAATTCCCATCATTGTTACATCCGTTGGGGTGCTAAAGCTAAAGTCAAACAGTTAGAATCAGAATATCCCCAGTATTTATTAGGAGCAACCGATAGAAGTAAATCTAAAGGTATTAATACAAGTATTTCTCTCACCGGAACTAGAGGAGAAATTCTCGACTTAACAACAGTTATTAAAGCATCTCAAGCAATTTCTGGTGAAATTAAGTTGGAAAATCTCCTGCGCAATTTAATGAAAATTCTGATTGAAAATGCAGGGGCACAAACAGGTTTTTTAATTCTCAACCATGAAGGTAGTTGGGTTATTGAAGCTCAAGGAAAAATAAATAGCGACGAAGTTACAATCTTACAATCTATTCCTGTAGAATTTGTAGACCCAGAAACATCAATTCCGATTTTACCAACGACAATTATCAATTATGTAATCCACAGTCAAGAAAATATAGTTCTCAATGATGCAGCTAACCAAGGACAATTTATTAATGACCCTTATATTATCGCTACAAAATCTAAATCAATTCTCTGTACTCCTTTAATTAATCAAGGTAAATTAAGTGGGATTATTTACTTAGAAAATAACTTAACCACAGGTGCATTTACCTCAAAACGAGTCGAACTTTTAAATATACTGTCTAGTCAAGCAGCAATTTCCATTGACAATTCAAGACTTTATTCACAAGTCAGGGAAAACGAAAGCAGGTTGACTCAATTTCTGGATGCTGTGCCAGTTGGTGTGGCAATTATAGATGCTTCAGGTCATCCTTACTACTTTAACCAAATTGCCAAGGAATTATTGGGAAAGGAAGTAGTATCAGATGTCACATCAGAACAAATTGCGTCAACATATCAGCTTTATAAAATCAGCACAAATCAAGAATACCCATCAGAGGAACTGCCTATTACCCGCGCTCTACAAGGGGAAAGTTTGACAACGGAAGATGTTTATGTTCGCCAAGGCGATAAGATAATTCCTCTGGAAAGTTTTTCTAAACCTGTTTATGACGAAAAAGGAAAAATTACTTATGCTATTGGTTCCTTTATAGACATTACAGAACGAAAAAAAGCTGAATTCGATCGCGAGCGTTTTACTATCGAACTATTTCATCTAAATAAAGCTTACGAACGTTTTGTTCCTAAACAGTTTCTGGAATTGTTGGATAAAGAAAGCATTGTCGATGTAAGGTTGGGAGACCAAGTACAATTAGAAATGTCAGTTTTATTTTCCGATGTTCGTAATTTTACTACCATGTCGGAAGCGATGACACCCGAAGAGAATTTTCGGTTTATTAATTCTTTTTTATCAAGGATGGAACCAGCAATTTTAGAGAATCAAGGTTTTATTGATAAATACATCGGCGATGCAATCATGGCTTTATTTTCTGGAGATGCAGATAATGCTCTCAAAGCAGGTATTTCTATGCTTGAGCGACTGAACAAATATAACCAAGAACGTATGAATTCAGGCGATCCTCCTATTGGTATTGGTGTTGGCATTAATACAGGTCTTCTGATGTTGGGTACTGTAGGTGGGCAAAATCGTATGGATGGTAGTGTGATTAGTGATGCAGTCAACTTAGCTGCTAGGGTGGAAAGTTTGACAAAAAATTATGGGGTGTCGTTGTTGATTACGGAACAGACTTTTTCACAACTGACGCAACCAAGCAACTATGCTATTCGCTCTATAGATACGGTAAAAGTTAAAGGTAAATCGCAAAAAGTAACTGTTTATGAGGTTTTCGATACGGATCTGCCAGAAATTAAGGAAGGTAAACTCAAGAGTCTAGAAAAGTTTACAGAAGCTATCTCACTTTGTAATTCTGGTCAGTCATTGGCAGCAAGGCGACTGTTTACAGAATGCTTGAAAATTAATCCGAGCGATCAAGTTGCTAAAATATACCTCCAACGTTTATTTGTTCCATGATGGGGAGTGTGAGAGGTGTGGGGAGTGTGGGAGGTGTGGGAGGTGTGGGAGGTGTCGGGAGGGTGCGTAACTCCTGTTTTAGATATTAACTTCATTACTTCATGGAAAATATCCGCTGTAACGCACCAGGCCAAAAATCTGTGATACTCAGAAAAATTTTTGAGGCGATCGCTTCATAACAAACTCTAAATATCTATTAAATTGTAGGTTGGGTTTCGTTCCTCAACCCAACATTACCCAACATAAGTGTAGTAGGGTGCTTCATTAATGAATAATGGATAATTACCTCTCCCCAAAAGGAAGAGGATTGACTAAAAGAAAAAAATAAATTTTTTTCCCCTTTAAAGCTTCCCCTTTAAAGGTGAGTTATTTAATTATTAATTATTAATTATTCGGTAAGTCCTGTTTTAGATATTCACTCGATCGCTTCATAGAAAATATCCGCCGCAGGGCACCAGGCCAAAAATCTGTTAATACTTGGCTGTATGAAGAATTTTGTACCCCAGTCGGTTAAAAGGAGTCGGTGCCATAAATCTCCATAACCCCCAGGATATGGCCAAAGAGCTACATCAAATGTTTCTATAAAATTTGAAGTGAAATTTGCAGATTTAATTTTGCGAGGATACAATCTAGATACTTTTCTCCTTTTTTGGAGAACTTGTATCATCCAACTAAAAATCTCATTCTCTTTTAGAGAACAGATTGTTCAACTTTAATAAAAGATTATTAGGTAGGTTGCACTATGGTATTATCCCCAGAAAATTTGCGTGTAAATAACCAGCAAAAGTTTTCAGAGTTAGCTGAAAAACAATTGTTAGAAAACCCAAACTCTGACAAACTAATGCAAGGTTCAGTGCTTCGACATATACTGACTCGCTCAAAGATGATTTCTCAAATTATTTGCTATATACGGTTATATGCGGAATCAGATCCTTTGGCTAAACAAGCTAGACACTGGTTTCAAAATCCGACAAAAAATTTTGATAAATTAGAAAACCCAACTTCTGGAGAGAAGTTGCCTTCTTTGGCGAAATTAATGGGTGCCAAACCTCAAGATCAGACTATATACGGTGAATTTTTGAGTAAAGTTTTTCCTGACGTTAAGGATGAAAGCAAAAGTCTTTATCAGTTTCCGCTTTATAATAAGCAAGACATTGAGTCTGGCATAATAGTATTTAAAACTGATGCTGCTATTAGTAATGGTTATCTGCTAGATCCTAACCCTAATAGTCCGAATGTTTTGACAGCAGTGATTGCCTTTCCACCTTGTCCACAACTTAGTGAAGCAACCCTCACAAAAGAAGAATTATTAGACTGGCTTAATGACCGGGATAGTAGTAACTATACACCTTCTAACTCATATATTCCTACCTGTACTTGTTAGTCATAGAACTTAGCCAAAATTTGAGTTTAAAGTTTCATTCCTATAGCTTAAGGCGAATATTGTAACTAAGATACTTTAAGAATCTCTCATTAACCGAGCAGTTAATGGGAGATTTTTGGCTTTTTTAGATGTTAACTAGCTTTGCTTATGGTGGTTTGATGAAGAATACAAAAATTTACATTGGGGATTCTCAAGATATGGTACAATTAATGCCGTTTGAATATTATCGTTTGGGTACCCCCTAAATGTTTCTATAAAATTTGAAGTGAAATTTGCAGGTTTGATTTTGTTAGGGATAAGCTTCGACAACTTCATCCTTTTTTGCAGAACTTGTATCATTTAACTAAAAATTTTATGCACTTTTAAAGAATAGATTTTTCAACTTTAATAAAAGACTATTAGGTAGGTTGCACTATGGTATTATCGCCCGAAAATTTGCGTTTAAGTAATCAGCAAAAGTTTTCAGAGTTAGCTGAAAAGCAATTAGAAAACTCAAACAAAGATGGTAAGAACTTCGGTTTAAATCTTCAAGATGTGATTCGCCAATCAAAGGTAGTTTCTCAAATTGTTGCTTTTATCTGGTACTATTCTGACGAAACAGATCCTCTTAATGAGGTAGATGCTGCTACTTGGAATCAAAGACATCAACAAGCAATCAAAGGGATAAAATGGTACAAGAAACCCGCAAGTACAGAAGGTTCTCCAAACGGGAAGCCTAATTTGCAAAATCTTCTGACAATAGGCGATCCAAGGAAAGAATCAGAAAGAAATGAGTACGATGATTTTTTGTATACAATTTTTGAGGATCGTCTAGACGATGAGGAATTCTATAAATTCCCGATTTATGATCTTGGAGGAGAGGGAGATCCGACAACCGTATTTGAAGTAGATTATAAAGCTTTTGAAGGTGTTATGAGTGACCTTCGTGTCCGTACAGGTTCTCTTCAACTCTTAATGACTCTTTCATTTCCACCTCGTCCACAATATGGAAAAGCAACAGTTGAAGCGTGGGAATTGAAAGAGTGGTATTTAGACAAAGATTCAAGTAACAGAACTCCTCCGAGTCCTTATATTCCTCTGTGTACTACTTAGTAGCTGTCAAAAATGCTGTAGAACTTGAGGGGAAGTTATCCCAGGAGATAGTTAAAAAAAATTGTTTGGGATAACCCCAAATGTTTCTATAAAATTTGAGGTGAAATGTACAGGTTTTATTTTATTAGGGTATAGCTTGGAAAGCTTGATCCTTTTTTGCAGAACTTGTATCATTTAACTAAAAATTTCATTCTCTTTTAAAGAACAGATTGTTCAACTTTAATACAAAGATTATTAGGTAGGTTGCATTATGGTATTATCCCCCGAAAATTTGCGCTTCAGTAACCAGCAAAAGTTTTCAGAGTTAAAAGATATCAAAAGTTATCATTCGGTATCATTTATCAGGCGTCTTTATCAACAAGCAAAACAAATTTCTCAAATTATTGCCTATATTTGGCGATGGGATGATGAAGAAAGGCCGGAAAATGCAGAGCAAAAAAACACTGCCAATGAACTAAAGGTTTACTTTACAAAACCGACTACAGGTAATGAAGTTGGTGACAATTTAAAAAAATTGTTCAGAGCTAGTCCTCAATGTCCAGGTAAAGAATGGGATTTGCTCAAAGCTGTTTTTGGTCCTAATATAAATGAACAATATATTTTCCCTATATTTGACAAATTTGAACTAGGTGAAATTAATACTAAGCTTGGTTACTTGTTTCACATCAACATTAATTCTTTTAATGGAGTTATCAAAGATCCAACACTTAATAATCCATGTCTGCTTATGTTTGAAATTCCCTATCCTCCACGCCCCTTAATCGGAAATACAACGGTGACAAAAGAAGATTTGGAGGATTGGATAGCTAATAGAGAAGAGGATACCTATTTTTCAGAAAATCCTTATATTCCGGCAACTTGTAGTTAGTTGTTGTTAGTCACATCTTGAAAATATTGAAATTTAGGATAGAATTAACCCGCCTCATACAAGTGCGGGTTTTTTTATAGGTAGAATTAAAAGACTAATCAGCTTTATAATCAGCTTTATAATCAGCTTTATAAACAGCTCTTAGAAACTGTTTGAGAAGCATTGTATAGAACCGATCAATCCTAAAAACCTAACCCCCCTGCCCCCCTTTCCTACAAGGGAAGGGGGGTTTCAAAGCCTCTCTTTTTGCAGGAGAGAGGTTTGGAGAGAGGTTTTAATGAGTTGACAAACAGCTCTTATAAATTTAATCAAAATTAACCCAAAAAATGATTATTAACGATTGAATCCTAAAAACCTAACCCCCCTGCCCCCCTTTCCTACAAGGGAATGGGGGTTAATAAGCCTCTCTTTTTGCAGGAGAGAGGTTTGGAGAGAGGTTTTTATGAGTTGACAAACAGCTTCTTATAAATTTAATCAAAACTAACCCAAAAAATGATTATTAACGATCCTCAAAAGCTATTAACCACTCCCATCAAGGATAACTGGAAAATACCAAATCGGGTGCTAGAAATTCCCCCTCATGGTATTCCTTTACATCCAAAAAGTCTCGAAAAATTGTTCCTTACAGCTAAAGAAAATAATTCAATAATTGTTTTTCAACCGACTTTGCCTATTCTCTCAGAATTAGACTTACCAACTTATCCTATATTAGCCTATTTATATCCCCAACAATTAAGTAACATCTGGTCTCAATTACAAGCAAAAATCGCAGCTTTATTAACAGGTAAAACTTCTAATAAGATTCCTTTCACCTTAATATATGAAATCGATCTTGATGAACAATTACATTACTTTACTAACCATTATGGAAAAGCCGTTAATCCCTCTTATGTAAGAGTTATTGTTGGTAATACTTGCAATCTTAAATGTGTCATGTGTCCCTATCACAGTTCTCTGTTCAAACCCACTCATACCACCGATTTTTTTCAAGGCAAAAAACAGATGTCTTGGGAGATGATGGAACGACTAGCACAAGACTGTGGCAAAGCGGGAATTAGCATTTTAATAGGCAGTGTTGAAGAACCACTGCTTCATCCTCAAATTGTTGATTTTATTCAACTTTCTAGACAGCAAGGAGTTCCCAAAATTCATCTGACAACTAATGGTCAACTCCTGGATGAGAATAGAGCTACATCTTTATTAAAAGCCGGATTAACCAGTATTGATATTAGCATTGATGCGGCGACTCCAGAGACTTATTTACAAGTTAGAGGAGCTGATTTTAACCGAGTAGAATCTAATGTAATTAATTTCTTAAAAATTAGAGATAGATTAGGAAGTTCCTGTGAAGTGAGGACATCTTTTGTCAGAAATAAAGATGTAACCGTAGAAGAAGAACAACTATTTTTTAATCGTTGGTTATCGAAAGTAGATAGTATTTTTGTCTTAAATGTTGCCGAGTATCAAGAAACGAATATGCGACTTAAAGATACTAACCAATCCGTACAAAAATCCCTTCAATATTATCAACAAAAAGCTGGTGGCAGATGGCCTTGTTTATTTCCGTTTATAGAAATGGCAGTTTTGCCCGATGGTCGAATATATTATTGTATTGAAACATTATTTAGATTGGGCTTTGACAAAGATATTGAAAGTTTAGGAAACTATCATCAGCAAACATTACAAGAGATTTGGTCTGGAGATTTATTTCAGCAACTGCGACGAGATTTAATCCTGAATAAATTAGAAAAAAGAACAGCTTGTAAAGACTGCGATATGTGGATGTCACAAGTTATGAATCGAGAAACAAAAGATGAATGTCAAGTTCTGACAACTACGGTGACAGAAATTTATTCTCAAGTGTGATTAAATTTTATCCTTGGGCACGATTGGGCCTTTGAACATCTGGTTGAGGTTGGCCAACCTATTCGTTGTGGGGATTATACCAGTTTGATAAATATTTGCTACAAATTTCTGTTATTTGTTGCCTGTTTTATATTTTTTGTTGCCTATAACTCAAGTTTTGTAGCATTATTTTTTGTCAATGGTATTTAGAGGAAGAATACAAAAATTGAGATTGGTAAGTCAAAAATATGGTAAGATTCTTTATCTGGAAATCAGGGAGCATTGACTTAATCAAAGAATGACGATATAATACGTTACGTTATAAAGCGTACTATTAGACAGGCTATGTTTGCTGCGCACATGAAACACAAATAAATGAAATCCATTAGAACCAAACTTAAATTAAATAATCAGCAAAAAACTCTGATGGCTCAACACGCGGGGTATAGCAGATGGTGCTATAACTGGGGTTTAAGCTTGTGGAATGCTGCTTACAGAAATGGTTACAAGCCTAATGCTCGAAAGCTAAGAGAGGTTTTTACCAACCATACAAAGCCTTTATACCCTTGGATGAAAAACTTGTCATCTAAAGTTTACCAATATGCTTTTATCAACTTAGGTGAAGCATTTAAAAGGTTCTTTAAAGGATTAGGAAAATACCCAAAGTTGAAAAAGAAGGGTAAACATGATTCATTCACAATAGATAATTGTGGAAAACCAATAGAATTAAATGGATGGAATCATAAATTACCTTTTATTGGTATGGTCAAAACTTATGAACCAATTGAGGCAACAACTAAAAAAATAACCGTTAGTAGACAAGCTGGTGATTGGTATCTCAGTTGTAGCTATGAATTTCATTCTCATACTACACCCAAAAAAACTGATGTTATTGGTGTAGATTTAGGTGTGAAAACCCTAGCTACACTAAGTGATGGTCAAGTATTTGAAAGTGTGAAACCACTTCAGAAATTTGAAGCTAAGTTATCTAGGCTCCAATACCTAAATCGTCACAAAGAGGTAGGCTCTGCTAACTGGAAAAAGGCACAACAGAAGATAGCCAGATTGCATAGAAAAGTAGCAAATATCCGTAAAGATGCACTTCATAAATTGACAACATACTTAGCCAAGAACCACGGCAGTGTCTCAATTGAAGATTTAAATGTCAGCGGAATGTTACGCAATCATAAGCTAGCGAAATCTATAGCCGACCAAGGATTTTATGAGTTTAGGCGACAGCTAGGATATAAGTGTCAATGGTACGGATCTGAGCTGGTAGTCATTGATAGATTTTTCCCATCCTCAAAGACTTGCTCGAACTGCGGTCATGTTCAAGATATGCCCTTGGATCTGAGAACTTATGATTGCCCAGAGTGTGGGTTGTCAATAGATAGAGATTTAAACGCTAGTATTAATTTGAGAGATGCGGTCGGCTTGACCGTGAATGCCTGTGGATGAGTAGCCGCCGACGGTCTCAGTTGAAGCAGGAAGTAAACAGTAAAATGTCATGTTATGACGTTTTATATCGGTTTTATGAAGCAGATCCCACAATCATATTTGAAGTAAATTACAAAGCTTATGAGGGTACGATGAGTGACCTTCGTGTTCGTACTGGACGTCTTCAACTCTTAGTAACGCTCTCCTTCCCAGCTCGTCCACAATATAGTAAAGCAACATTTGAAGCGTCGCAATTGAAAAAGTGGTATCAAGACAAAGATCCAAACAACAGGACTCCTTCTAGTCCTTTTATTCCTCTGTGTAGTTCTTAGTAGGAGTTGCTAAAAACTTTGGCGTTGCGGAATGAATGTATGATTGTGGAAGCCGTATAGAACCCATTTGGTATCTTTTCTTGAAATACAAAGGCTTCGGAAAAGCCGTTTTAAGGAGCCTAACAACTACAAGAGTTCAGAAGACCGAAAAATTCCGAAAAATGGCTGCCAGAATCATCAAACCCAGATGGGTATTCAACTTGTAACTTGTTAAATAGATACACTTAGAGCTTCTATAAATAGATTTATTTGACTATTAGGTATCGTACAATGTTTCAAACTTTAGATTACAGGATTTAGACAAAATTATGGTACTCCTAAACGAAAATTTCTTGCAAAATTATCAGAATGGTGCTGATAGTCAAGATACTATTTCCAATCAAACTGCTGATGTAGGTGTAGACCTTCAGTCTGTGATTCGTCAATCAAAGGTAGTTTCTCAAATTGTTGCTTTTATCTGGTATTATTCTGACGAAACAGACCCTCTTAATGAGCTAGATGCTGCTAGTTGGAATCAAAGACACGAACAAGCAATAAAAGGGCTCAAATGGTACAAGAAACCCGCAAGTACAGAGGGTTCTCCGAATGGGAAGCCTAATTTGGAAAATCTTCTGACAATAGGCGATCCAAGGAAAGAATCAGAAAGGAATGAGTACGATGATTTTTTGTATACAGTTTTTGAGGATCGTTTAGAAGATCAGGAATTCTATAAATTCCCAATTTGTGATCTTGGAGCTATGGGCGATCCTGAAACCATATTTGAAGTAGATTACAAAGCTTTTGAAGGTGTGATGAGTGACCTTCGTGTCCGTACAGGTTCTCTTCAACTCTTAATAAAGCTTTCGTTTCCACCTCGTCCACAATATGGTAAAGCAACAGTTGAAGCGTGGGAATTGAAAGAGTGGTATCAAGACAAAGATCCAAACAACAGGACTCCTTCTAGTCCTTTTATTCCTCTATGTAGTTGTTAGTAGGAGTTGCTAAAAACTTTGGCCTGAATGAATGCATGGTTTTGGAAGCCGTATAAATGGATTTATTTGACCATTAGGTATGGTACAATGTTTCAAACCTTAGATTACAGGATTTAGATAAAATTATGGTACTCCTAAGGGAAAATTTGTTGCCAAATTATCAGAAGGCTGCTGATAGTCAAGATACTATTTCTAATCAAACTGTTGATGCAGGTGTAGACCTTCAGTCTGTGATTCGCCAATCAAAGGTAGTTTCTCAAATTGTTGCTTTTATCTGGTATTATTCTGACGAAACAGACCCTCTTAATGAGCTAGATGCTGCTAGTTGGAATCAAAGACACGAACAAGCAATAAAAGGGATCAAATGGTACAAGAGGCCCGCAAGTACAGAGGGTTCTCCGAATGGGAAGCCTAATTTGGAAAATCTTCTGACAATAGGCGATCCAAGGAAAGAATCAGAAAGGAATGAGTACGATGATTTTTTGTATACAGTTTTTGAGGATCGTTTAGAAGATCAGGAATTCTATAAATTCCCAATTTGTGATCTTGGAGCTATGGGCGATCCTGAAACCATATTTGAAGTAGATTACAAAGCTTTTGAAGGTGTGATGAGTGACCTTCG
This sequence comes from Okeania sp. SIO3I5, assembly GCF_010672085.1. Lineage (GTDB taxonomy): Bacteria > Cyanobacteriota > Cyanobacteriia > Cyanobacteriales > Microcoleaceae > Trichodesmium. The sequence continues at coordinate 13,766 of NZ_JAAHHT010000029.1, read as the reverse complement.
TGTCCGTACAGGTTCTCTTCAACTCTTAATAAAGCTTTCGTTTCCACCTCGTCCACAATATGGTAAAGCAACAGTTGAAGCGTGGGAATTGAAAGAGTGGTATCAAGACAAAGATCCAAACAACAGGACTCCTTCTAGTCCTTTTATTCCTCT
>NZ_JAAHHT010000029.1:0-13513 GCF_010672085.1 Okeania sp. SIO3I5 | reverse complement strand
TAATAAAGCTTTCGTTTCCACCTCGTCCACAATATGGTAAAGCAACAGTTGAAGCGTGGGAATTGAAAGAGTGGTATCAAGACAAAGATCCAAACAACAGGACTCCTTCTAGTCCTTTTATTCCTCTGTGTACTTGCTAGTAGGAGTTGCTAAAAACTTTGGCGTTGCGGAATGAATGTATGATTTTGGTAGATTATAAATGGATTTTATTGCTTTCAGGATTAATCCCCAAAATTAGTAACGCCAAAGCTTTATTCGACTGAGAAAAAAACCTTAATCCCTTCCAGACTAATGCAAATAAACCATGAACCATGTCAACAATAGTCAAAATTATCAGATTATCGACAAAATTTATGAAAGTCCCAATTCCTTAGTCTATCGAGCCATCCTCAAGCCAGATAATCAAGCTATTATTCTCAAAATTCTCCAAGAAAACTATCCGACTCCTTCCGAAATTACCCGTTACAAACAAGAATATGAAATTACTCGTTCTTTGAATGTAGATAGTATTATTCAAGCTTACGACTTACAAAGATACGATAATAGTTTAGTCATGCTTTTAGAAGATTTTGGCGGTAAATCTTTACAATTATTACTATCTCAACAAGGTCAATTAAACTTAGAAAAGTTTCTGAATATTGCTATTAAAACAACAGAAAGTTTAGCAGCAATTCATCAAGCTAATATTATCCACAAAGACATTAACCCCTCAAATATTGTCTATAACCCCAAACAAAACAGCTAAAAGTCATCGACTTTGGCATATCTACCAGCCTATCCCAAGAATTTCTCTCAGTTATCCCCCCTCATTAACTGGAAGGAACTTTAGCATATATTGCCCCAGAACAAATTAGTTTTTTAGAGTCTGGCTGCGGTTGGCCAACCTATTGGTTGTGAGAATTATACCACTTTGATCAATATTTGCTACGAATTTCTGTTGCCTATTTTCTGTTATTTGTTGCCTATAACTCAACTTTTGTAGCATTCTTTTGTGTAAATGGTATTTAAACAAAGAATACAAAAATTAAGATTGGGAAGTCAAAAATATGGTAGTATTCTTGGATAGTTTTTTTAATCGTTATAATTTTTTGTGTCATTGAATCAAAAAATCTAACGGTCTCAAAAATCGTAGGTATGTCAAATTTTTCATTAAATCAGGTAGGTTAAATTATGGTTATTGGAATGCAAAGCGGAAAGCTTATTGAAATGTATAAGCCTCTCTTACAAGAGAGTGTAAAAAATGTCGATCAGTCTATATTCAAGCAAGAATTAATGCGAAAAGCATCGGAAATTGCTGTTGTCCCACGTAGTGAAGGAGATAGCCCTGGTTTAAATCTTCTAGATATAATTAGACAATCAAAGATAATTTCTCAAGTTATTGCTTTTATGTGGTACTACAGTGGCGACGAAGTAGACTCTTGTGACGAAAAAAATTGCGACGATAAATGCAACAACAATTTCGACAACTTGATATGCAAGAAGTGTCAAGCAAAACTAGGGCTAAACTGGTACCTGTATCCCTCAGACCGAAACAATTCATACCCTGAGTTGCGGAAGCTTCTGACAGAAGGCAAACCTAACAAAAATGGTAATAAGTACGATAAATTTTTGTACACAGTTTTTTACCATTTAATAGGTGAAGATGGTAATATAAAGCGAGAATATAGTGATTTCTATAAATTCCCGATTTATCAAACAGATGACAGTTTCGAAGCTATATTTGAGGTAGATTATACCGTTTTTAACGGTGTGATTAGTGACATTCGTAATCGTAGTGGAAAGCTTGAACTCTTATTTACGCTTTCCTTCCCACCTCGTCCACAATATAGTAACGCAACACTTAAACCGGATCAATTGGTAGAATGGCATGAAAATGTAGACGAGAACGACTTTACACCTCCTAATCCTTTTATTCCCGTCTGTTGTTCTTAGTAGGAGTTATGAAAAACTTTGGCGTTACTATAATGAATATAGAATTTAGGTAGATTATAAATGGAAATTATTCCTTTCAGGATTAATTTCCAAAACATGCAACGCCAAAGCTTTTTTGTAGCTGCAATAAAGCTCAATCCCTTCCAGACTAACGCCAATAAACCATGAACTATGTCAGTAAGAATAATAAAAACTATCATATCATTGAACAAATTTATCAAAGTCCTAACTCCTTAGTCTATCGAGCTATCTTTAAGCCAGATAATCAAGCTATTATTCTCAAAATTCTTAAAGAAAACTATCCTACTCCTTCCGAGCTCACTCGCTACAAACAAGAATATGAAATTACTCGTTCCTTGAATGTAGATAGTATTATTAAAGCGTACGACTTACAAAGATACGAGAATAGTTTAGTAATGCTTTTAGAAGACTTTGGTGGTCAATCCTTAAAATTATTACTATCCCAACAAGGTCAATTAAACTTAGAAAACTTTTTGAGTATTACTATTAAAACAACAGAAAGTCTAGCAGCAATTCATACTGCTAATATTATTCACAAAGACATTAACCCTGCCAATATTGTCTATAATCCCCAAACAGGACAACTAAAAATCATCGACTTTGGCATATCTACCCGTTTATCCCAAGAATTTGTGACAGTTATTCCCCCTCATCAACTAGAAGGAACTTTAGCTTATATTGCTCCAGAACAAACAGGTAGAATGAATCGAGGAATAGATTATCGCAGCGATTTTTATTCCCTGGGCGTAACTTTCTACGAACTTTTAACCAATAAACTTCCTTTTGAAACAACCGATCCTATGGAGTTAGTTCATTGTCATATTGCACAACAACCTTTACCAGTACATGAACTAATTCCTGATATTCCTAATTCTGTATCTAATATAGTCAGTAAATTATTAGCTAAAACTCCAGAAGAAAGATATCAAAGCGCTTGGGGAATAAAAGCCGATCTAGAAACCTGTCTGCATCAATTAAAAACTTTAGGAGAAATTTCAGATTTTCCTTTAGGAAATCAAGATATTTCTCAGAAATTTCAGATTCCTCAAAAACTCTATGGTAGAGAACAAGAAGTTAATCAACTATTAACAGCATTTGAAGAAGTAAGTCAAGGAAAAACCGGAATGATTCTGATTTCTGGTTTTTCAGGAATAGGCAAATCAGCTTTAGTTAATGAAATTCACAAACCCATTACAAAAAAACGAGCTAGATTTATTAGTGGTAAATTTGACCAATTCCAGAGAGATATTCCTTATTCAGCTATTTCTCAAGCATTTCAAGAGTTAATTCGTAAACTCCTAAGCGAACCGGAAATAACTCTACAAACTTGGAAAAATAAACTATTAGAAGCTATAGGAAATAACGGTCAAATTATTATTGATGTAATTCCTGAACTGGAAAAAATTATCGGGCTACAACCGCCAGTAGAACAATTAGGAGCCACTGAAAGTCAAAATAGATTTAATTTATTTTTTCAAAGATTTCTAAATATTTTTTGTCAAAAAGAACATCCTTTAGTAATATTTATAGATGATCTACAATGGGCAGATTTACCATCTCTGAACTTACTAGAGCAATTAATATCAGATTCAGGTAACCAATATTTTCTTTTAATTGGAGCATATCGAGATAATGAAGTTGGTCCTGCTCATCCCCTAATGCAAACTTTAGAGAAAATTAAGCAAGCAAAAGTATCAGTTAATGAAATTACCCTTTATCCCTTAAAAATTAATCATATTAATCAATTAATCGCTGATACCCTAAGTTGCTCAATAAAAATTACTAAACCTTTAGCTGAATTAGTTGCCAAAAAAACTGGAGGTAATCCTTTTTTCCTGACTCAACTGCTTTATTCCTTATACCAAGAAAATTTGTTAGTGTTTAATCCAGAACAATCTCCTCTGAACCTAGAAGACGATGGAAAAAGTTATTGGCAATGGAATATAGACCAAATTGAAAGTGTATCTATTACCGATAATGTAGTTGACTTAATGGTCAGAAAAATTGAAAAGTTGGATAAAAAAACTCAACAAGTTCTCAAATTAGCAGCTTGTATTGGAAACCATTTTAATTTAGAAATTCTTTCAATTGTCAATAACAAATCTCAAATAGTTACAGCCCAAGAAATACAGTCTGCCCTAGATGAAGGTTTAATAATTCCTCTAAACAATAATTATCAAGTTCCTCTGCTTTGGAGTTTAGAAGAATTACCAAATAATAGCTCAGAAATCTCATCTCAACATGAGACATTTATTCCCTACAAATTTTTACATGACCGAGTACAACAAGCTGCTTATTCTTTGATTCCAGAAGCAGAAAAAAAGCAGGTTCATCTACAAGTAGGTCGTTTGCTACTGAAAAATATTAAAGAAGCTCGGAATAAAGAGGATGAATTACAGAATAATATTTTTGATATTGTCAATCAACTGAACGAAGGTTTGGACTTAATTACTGACCAATTAGAAAAAGATGAGTTAGCTAAATTAAATCTTAAAGCTGCAAAAAAAGCTAAAGCATCAACTGCTTATCAAACAGCATTAAAGTATTTAGAAACTGGGATAAAGCTTTTAGATTTTAACCAATGGAATTGCCAAAATTCATTAATATTTGAAATTCATCTAGAGTTCTTAGAAGTTCTTTATTTAACGGCTAATTATCTAAAGGTTCAAGATTGCTCTGAGATTTTGCTAAGTAAAAATTACGATACTCTAGATCAAGTAAAGATATATCAGATTAAAAGTTTATCTTATTTTGCTGAACTTAAGCAACAAGAAGCAATAGAAAATTTTTGTAAAGCTTTGGCTTTACCCAAAATTGATATTGATATACCTCAGAATGAAGAAGAAATCAAAAAAAGAACTAATCAGGAATATCAGCGCTTAGAATATCTTTTAAAAGATCAGGAAGTTGAGAATTTAATTTATCTTCCAAAACTTACAAATCTTTATAAAACTTCAGCGATCCTAATTTCGCAACAGATAATACCCTCTATAAAAACTACAAATTCACCTTTAGTATCATTAGTAGTTCTAATTCTGATTAATCTCTGCATTCAATATGGTAATCCTCCTCAAGCTGCTGGTAGCTATATTTTTTACACTACTTTATTCCCACCTTTTTCTGCCGGAGATATTGACTTGGGGTATCAGTTCGGACAACTATCTCTAAAGTTGCAAGAGAAATATAATTTGTCCTCACTAGATGCTCTGGTCATCCATATGTATTATGGTTTTGCATGGCATTGGAAAGAATATTTGAGAAATTTTGACGTACAAGAACAATGTATTAAAGGGTTTCAAAAAGGTAGAAATATAGGAGATTATATTTTAGCTTCTTACTGTTTTATTAGTTATTTCCTGATCAATTTATTTGGAGGATATAGCTTAGAAAACCTTGGAAATAAAAGTAAAAAATATGTTAATTTAATTAATAATTTTCAACTAGAATATTGTACTAATTACACATATATATGTTATCAAATAGTAAATAATTTAATTGATCAACAAAAAGATTTTCTTGTCATTGGTGATTGTTCATTAGCAGAAAAATTTTATATAGATAATTGGAGTGGAAATGAAAATAAAAATTTATGGTTGTTATTTATAGCTTGTTTTGCCAAAATATTTATACTTTACTTTTTCAAACAACACGATAAGGCTATTAATTACACAATTAAAGATGCAGAAACTATTGATGCTTGTTCTAAATATTTACCAGGTTCTCAATATAATTTCTATTCTTCTCTTACTTTTCTAGCTAATTATCATAACTCAGATCCAATTAAACAAAAAAGACTGCTAGATGAAGTCAACAAGAATCAAGAAATAATGAAAATGTGGGCTGGACATTGCCCAGAAAATTTCGAGAACAAATATGATTTAGTAGAAGCGGAAAAAGCCAGAATATTAGGGCAAACTTTAGAAGCACAAGAACTGTACGATCGCGCCATTCAAGGAGCCAAAAAATATGAATTTATCCACGAAGAAGCTTTAGCTTACGAACGAGCAGCAGAATTTTATCTCGCCCTAGACAGACAAGAAATCGGTCAATTGTACTTAAAAAACGCCCATCATTGTTACATTCGTTGGGGTGCTAAAGCTAAAGTCAAACAACTAGAAGAGGAATATCCCCAGTATTTATCAGGAGTAATTGATCGAAGTAAATTAAAAGGTATTAGTACAATATTTTCTACCAGGGGAGCTACTGGAGAAATTCTCGACTTAACAACAGTTATTAAAGCATCTCAAGCAATTTCTAGTGAAATTAATTTGGAAAATCTCCTGCGCCACTTAATGAAAATTGCCATTGAAAATGCGGGAGCGGAAAAAGTTTTTCTGATTCTCAACCATGAAGATAATTGGGTGATTGAAGCTCAAGAAACAACAGATAGAAACCAAGCTAGGATTTTAGAATCAATCAATATTGAATCTGTAGATCCAGAAACATCAATTCCAATTTTACCAACTACGATTATCAATTATGTAATTAACAGTCAAGAAAATATAGTTCTCGATGATGCAGCTAACCAAGGACAATTTATTAATGACCCTTATATTGTCGCTACAAAATGTAAATCAATTCTCTGTACTCCTTTAATTAACCAAAATGAATTAAAAGGAATAGTTTATTTAGAAAATAATTTAACTACAGATACATTCACCTCAGAAAGAGTCGAACTATTAAATATATTATCCGCTCAAGCAGCAATTTCCATTGACAATTCCCGATTTTATCAAACCCTAGAACAAAAAGTAGAAAAACGGACAAAAGAACTATCTGAAACCGTAGAAGTTCTCAACGCAACTCAAGCAAAACTCCAGTTTGAAAATGACCTACTAAAAAGTGGCAAAGAAACTTCTAATTTTAAGTATCAATTAGGTGGAAGTTTGCCCAATAATTCTGCTACTTATGTAGTCAGACAAGCAGATATAAATCTCTACAACGCCCTCAAACAAGGTGAGTTTTCTTATATTTTAAATGCCCGACAAATGGGTAAATCTAGTCTGATGATACGAATGCTCAATCATTTTAGGGATGAAGGATATAAGTGTACTGTCATAGACTTAACCGATATTGGTACTAAAAATTTGACCGAAGAACGATGGTATCAAGGATTAGCTTTTGATTTATTGCGCAGTTTGAGTTTAACAAGAAAAGTTAATATAAGAGCTTGGTGGAATGACGGATTAGATATTTCTCCCGTACAAAGATTTGGTAAATTTCTGGAAGATATTATATTAGTTGAAGTCAATAATGAGGAAGATCAAGCTGAAAAAAAAGTTATCATTTTTATCGACGAACTTGATACTATTTTAGATTTAAGTTTTTCCGTGGATGACTTTTTTGCCTTGATTCGTTATTGCTATAATCAACGCACAATTAATCCAGAATCTAGATATAAGAATCTCACCTTTGCTTTTTTTGGAGTAGCAACTCCTTCAGAATTAATGACTGATACTAGGAGAACTCCTTTTAATATTGGTAAATCAATTAAACTAGAAAGCTTCAAAAAACATGAAGCACAACCTTTATTATATGGAATAGCTGAAAAGTTTAGTAATCCTCAAACTGTCTTGCAAGAAATATTAAATTGGACGGGAGGACAACCTTTTTTAACTCAAAAATTATGTTGGTTGATTCGTAATGAAAAAACACCTATTCCTGTGAATGGAGAAATTCAATGGATAGAGAATATAGTACAAGAAAAAATTGTGGACAATTGGGAAGCTCAAGATGAACCAGAGCATTTAAAAACTATTCGCGATCGCATTATTCAAAGTCAAAATAGCCGAAAACTCCTGAGACTTTATCAACAGTTATTGGAGCAAAAAGAGATAATCCTGATGAGCATTCCAGAAGAAAAAGAGTTATGGTTGTCAGGATTGGCAATTATGCAAAATGGGTTGTTGAAAATTCACAACCCCATTTATGAATTGATTTTTAATCGGAGTTGGACGGAGAAGAATTTGGGAGGCAGGAATAATGAGTAATGAGTAATGAGTAATGAGTAATGAGTTAGGAGTAATGAGTAATGAGTTAAGAGTAATGAGTTGGGAGTAATGAGTTGGGAGTAATGAGTTGGGAGTTAGGAGTTGGGAGTAATGAGTTGGGAGTTAGGAGTTGGGAGTTAGGAGTTAGGAGTTAGGAGTTAGGAGTTAGGAGTGGCTTTGTTGTATAAAACCCACATTCCGTACTTCCTCCGCTTTGAAAATAAAAAGGCTGAAACTTTTACCTGTAAAAGCTTTGAGGTTTAATCCGCCCGCCTTAACTATTGGACAATAGTTAAAATCAAACATCAATTTTGGAAATAAAAAGGCTGAAACTTTTACCTGTAAAAGCTTTGAGGTTTAATCCGCCCGCCTTAACTATTGGACAATAGTTAAAATCAAACATCAATTTATAGTAAAGAGAGTGATATAGCTGCTGCACTTGCTCCGCCTTTTCCTGACGGAATGCTCCGCAAACATATCACGCAGCGAAAAGCGGAACGGATGTTCTATTGCTACTTTCATGCAACAAAGCCGTTAGGAGTTAGGAGGTAGGGACGTTCGCATTTTTGTTATGCAACGTCCGTACCGAGTCAGGAGTCAGAATAAATAGCTTCGATATCTTTCTAAGTTTTCCAGGACTTACGCAGAAACCGGATTTATCAACCAACATTGCTGGTTTGAAAGACAATAATCGAGAAATAAACCCGTTTTCTTGGTTGGTTTACATAAGTCCTGTTTTCTTCCGACATCTTTTGACACAAACCCGGTTTCTGAGTTTCAAGACACCTGACTATTATGAATAACCCAACCCATTAAATTTTGCCATTCATCAGTTTTCGCTAATCGATCGGCATCCAAATCATCTCCCATATTCTCAGAAAATCCTGTAAAACTCTCAATCCAATTAATAACTGTTCCCACAGGTAAAAAAGGAGTATATTTCCAAGACTTTTGCAAATATTCCACCATCTCAGAATAAAAACCCGTATAGTACAAATACCACGAACTCCAGACTAAAGTATTGTAACGCACTTGTTTTTCTAACAACTGAATCCCTAATGGAATAGACTCCGAGGCAAAAAACTTATCCAAAACCCGATTAATAGACCGCGCTTGAGAGATTCCATCCCGCATAGTATTCTGATCGTGCTGACGATAACAAATAGTAGACTGTCGCAACCACTCACTTTCACAACCACGCAAAGCTAAACGCAACACTAAGTCTACATCCTCGGCATGACTTAATCCTGCTTCAAAACTCCCCACTTCTTGCAACCAATGCCGCCGAAACATCAAAGTACCCATTGTGCCAATTGGTTTCCAGCGCAACCATCCCTCCAAATCCAACTTAGGCGCATAATTCCAAGGTGTTTCATCTTTAATAGGATCGCCCTGCTGATTCACCCGGCGCCATCCACTGTGAACAATTCCTAAATTTGGTTGGGCGTCAAATACTCCCACTTGGGCAGTGAGTTTATCTGGTAGGAAAAAATCATCCGCATCCAAAAAAGCGATTAATTCTCCTCGTGCTAAATTAATGCCATGATTCCGGGCGGCCGAAACTCCTTGATTTTCTTGATATACATAACGGATAGTCTCAATATAAGGTTGCAAGGCCAAGCGGGTATTGTCTGTGGAGCCATCATCAATTACAATAATTTCATAAGATTGATAGGTTTGGGCCAAAATGCTTTCTATAGCTTGACTAATATAGCGATCGCAATTGTAGACGGGCATAATTACACTTACCCGTGGAGTGGTTGTAGTAGTTGACATAAATATTATTGCTGATGGATAGGGAATAGGGAATAGGGAATAGGGAATAGGGGGAAAGAATTAATAATTCAGGACTTACGCAAAGAAACCCGGTTTCTACGGTAAATCATTGTTTTTAACACATAAACGTCTACGAGAAACCGGGTTTCTGGGTTTGCATGGCTTTAGTCCTATAATTTTTGCACGATAATTGATTTGATTTTTAATTATCGGAGATCATGAATAGTGAAAAACCTTTGCTATTTATTTAATTTTCCTGTATAGCAAAATCCTGGTGTTCCCTAACTACAAAAAAAGTTAATGTAGCAGTATTTTTTGAAACTGATACTAAGATATTGTACTTAGGGCTTGCTAAAGGATTTAAAAAAATAAAGGCTTTGGCCTTTTTATACTGAAAAAAGTCCAAGCTTTTCATCAGATTTTTTTCCTGCTAATATCATCTTCAGTTGAATAATTATAAATCAGAATATAATATTAGTAAATTACTCAGATTCCTTTCCTATATTTATCTCCTACTGGGAACTTTCTATAAGGGAGTAGGGAGTAAGGGTTAAGGGGAAATAATTGATGATTTATATACAATAATTGATTTTATTTTTTATTATTGGAAATGTTTATTTCTAAGACATAGAGTATTTTTTTCCTGTGATTAAATTTGCCTGTGAAGCGATCGCTCAACTTTTTTTATCTAAATATCCTGACGGAGTTCAACTCCCTAGAAGATAGGATAAAAAATAGTTAGATCGAGTAATAAACTCTATTGAATTGATTACTAGATTTTGTAGTGAGTTTACTACTATCTCTAATTTTTACCCTAATATCCTGAAACTAGAGGTAATATCCATTTTAATTTTTGGTAGTGGTGCATTGTAATGGTTGTGCATTTTCCCGATCTTTGTTAGGAAGCACGGCAGTGGGAGCATCTTGCTCCCGTGCTAGGTATTCCTTTCTCCTGTATACCATTACTATGCAGGACTACCTAATTTTTAAATATTGTGACTAAAAAAAATCAGGACTTACGCAGAACTACCATATCTAGTAGGGGCAAACCGCCGTTTGTCCCTAAAGATGGTGTATGATTTGACATTTTGCGTAAGTCCTGAAAAATTTAACCCCTTTTGAAAGGGGCAGTCGCCATTACTGACACCGACATTCGCTCCTCTCAAATTTAGTCTGTGCTGCGAATTTAACTTCGTGCCTTCTAATACCAGTTTGAAAAAAGGATGTTGTTGGCAAAAATCATAATTTTCCTACCTTTTATTTGTATTTATCTAATTAAAATTCATCTGGATTATAGGTGTTTAAGTTGGAGTGAATATTTGTTACTAAATAATCTCTTAAAAATATGATAATTAATAAATTTAATTCATCAGTATTTATATCTAATTCAACACTAAGATTTAGCTTGTTTATCAGTAATTATACTTTTGTCCATAATTAGAATTAATTATATCTCTAAAATATTTACTTCAATTATTACAAAAATCAGACAAAAAGCCTAATTTATCAAAAATAACCCGATTGAATTTAAAGCCATAGAATAACTTTTTTGAAACTAAATTTTGATGTAAATAAAAACAAAAATAATAGGGATTTCAGATAAAACTCTTGTAAATATGTATAGCCAATCTTAAGTAATAAGGAGAGTTATGAGTGAGTGCATAATAGAAGTAACTAACCCAACAACACCAAGTAGTTCATTTTTCTTTAACGGTACGACATTTATCGAAGGTACTGCAAATGAGGATGGGTTATTGGGAACGTCCGGCAACGATGATATCAATGCTGGAGGTAGCAATGATATAGTTGACGCTGGTAGTGGCAATGACACTATAGACGGCCAAGGTGGAGATGACAGCATAAGTGGTGGTTTGGGGGATGACCTCATAGGAGGTCAAGCAGGTAATGATTTTCTGGAAGGTTGTGAAGGACATGACAATATAGAAGGTGGTGCTGGTATAGATACAGTAAGAGGTAACATTGGTAATGACAACCTCGACGGTGGTGCAGACAATGACATCATAGAAGGTGGTGATGGACATGACACTGCCATAGGGGATACTGGTGCAGACTTCATAGATGGCGGTAGTGGAGATGACAATCTTTCTGGAGATAATGTAGGACAAACTGGTTATAATGATACAGTGCTTGGTGGCAGTGGTAATGATACCATTTTTGGTGGTGGTGGTGCAGATAGTCTTGTTGGTGGTGCGGACAATGACTCCATCCGAGGTGGTGACGGGAATGATACGATTAGAGGGGGTATAGGTGATGACATCATCGAGGGTATTTCTGGAGAAAACCTAATATTTGCTGGTGAAGGTAACGATACAGTTATAGGTGGTACAGACAACGATACCATTTTCGGTGGTGATGGTATTGACTGCCTAAATGGTGGTATTGGTAATGACTGCATCCAAGGTGGAGTTGGTGATGATACTCTGATAGGTGGCACTGGAGCAGATACCTTGATTGGTGGTATTGGTAATGACATCATTGAAGGTGGCACTCAAGCAGATGTTTACATCTTTGACGTTAATGCTGCTGGAGGTATTGACACCCTCACAGACTTCAGGGGAACTACAGATGGTGACATCATTCAGATAGATGCGGATATTATTCTTGGTAATGCTGGAGGCAACATTCAACTAGCAACAGTTTCAGACATTAGTGAGTTCACTCCTGATGGTTCTACTAATCTAGTTTATGACACAAGTGGAGAGCTTTACTTTGTTCAAGATGACAATACAACAGTAACACAATTCGCATTTCTCCAAGGAGATACTCCCATAGCAGATGACTTTGAAATCATCTAATGGACTAACAAAAAGAATAAATTAATTTTCACATGGAAGCATCTCAACAGCGCTACGCGCAAGTCAGAAATCAGAAGTTCAGTGTTATATCATACAAGACTTACGCAGAACCACGTTCTCTTGGTGCGCGTTCCCTCTCTTGGTGCGCGTTCCCTTGCGACTTTCGTCGTCGCGGGGTCGCACCGCTTGCGTCTGAGGCCGACGCGGGGTCGCACCGCTATGTGGTAGGGGCGAATGGCATTCGCCCTCTACAGATAGCATATTATCTAATAATTTGCGTAAGTCCTGATATATTTTTTGATCGTCAGGTTTTAAGCATTTACCAAAAAAAAGCGGCTTTGTTGTATGAAAACATATAGCTACCGCACAATAGGCAAGCATATGTACTTCATACTTCTACAACTATTGTCCAATAAATAAATCTATTATCTTCGGTATTAAAAAAAAGGCTGAAAGTTTTACCTGTAAAGGCTTTGAAGGCTTTAACTATTGGCCAATAGAATAATAGAAAGAGGGTGATATAACTGCCACTAGGTTCACCTTTCATGTCGGGGACAACCGAAAAGCGGAACGGATGTTCTATGGCTATTACAACAAAGCCAAAAAAAGCTCTAAAACCTCTCCTTTGAAGGGAATGAAAAAAAATCAACTTCAGTATTTCAATCCCAATGCTTCGGTCAGAGGTACTGATAACCGATGTACTGACACTTCGCGAAGTGTCACTGCTAACTGATAACTGAAGTTACCTTTTTTCTTGATAGAAGTTTCATATCGTGTCTAGCAGAACACTTATAATTAGGCTCTTATTCATTAATGGATAATGGATAATTACCTCTCCCTAAAAGGAAGAGGATTGACTAAAAGGAAAAAATTTATTTTTTTCCCCTTAAAAGGGGAGGCTTTCAACCTGAATTATTTAATTATTTAATTATTAATTATTCGGTAAAGCTTTAGCCCTCAAATATTTATGTCTGGGCT
>NZ_JAAHHT010000289.1 GCF_010672085.1 Okeania sp. SIO3I5 | reverse complement strand
CTGGGATACTGCAACTCCTTGGGGAAGAGAAAAATGTCCTAATGACCGCACTCAAGAAGATAGAGCGCAGCAGCAAATAGATTTATTTGGGGAAGCCCATGTAGGTTATGGTCAGTTGGACTCGCCCGATTTAAACTTGACAGTGGTGGGGACTCGCCCTTTTAGTTGGGGAGGTCCAGAATGGAAATATCAAGATTTTTATCGAGAACAATTTGGAGTTAATAGTTTTGAGGAGTCTACCGATCTAATAGTTAAAGCTCTCGAAAGTGCCCTCCATGAAAATGTGATTTTTATTGGCCACAATGGTCCGACTGGTTTAGGAGATGCTCCTGAAGATCCGGTGGGGCGCGACTGGAAACCTATGGGTGGAGATTTTGGCGATCCAGACTTTACTAATGCAATAATAGAATCTCGTAAGTTGGGTAAAAAAATTCCCCTAGTTGCTTTTGGCCACATGCACCATAAGTTACGGCACACTAACAAGCAGTTGCGTAAGTGTCTTGATATAGATGGTGAAGGGACTTTATATTTGAATGCAGCAAGTGTGCCACGAATTATTGATACTGAAGGCCAAAAAAGACGGAATTTCTCAATTGTATCTATGGAGGCAGGTATTATTTCTCAAGTTGCTTTGGTTTGGGTAGGCCACGATTTAACAATAATTTCTGAAGAAATTTTATATTGCCAACCAAAATCTGTTTTTAACTTTCCTGGCGGGAAGTCCCGCGCTCTCCATCCCCCCTAACCCCCCGTGCATAGGGGGGAGGGGAGCGTCGGGATGAAAGCCAGGGCCAGGATTCGGATACCTTCATAAGCTAAACGTTCATATGCCCTTGACAAGCTAGGAGAATTTTGTTATTGTCAATCTCAACACAGGGGGAGGACATCACCTCTGTCTAAACAGCGGTAAGGGTTTCCCAGACTGAAGAATCCCAATGGGTCCCGTAAGGGCAACGTCGGGAGTATGTCAAGTCGTTACAAGTGCTATAATAAGTAGTTGTCAAAACATTACAAGTCTCGTAGCTTGTTTGGTCAAAACTTCAAAATTACTTTTGATTTTTGACTTTTAAATTTTGACTCTTTATGGAGAGGTGGCAGAGTGGTCGAATGCGCTCGACTTGAAATCGAGTGAGGGTTAAACCTCCGTGGGTTCGAATCCCACCCTCTCCGTTTTTTTTTGAATTAGTGAAGTAGGGAGTAGGGAGTAGGGAGTAGGGAGTAGGAAAAGTTAGCATTTTGAGAAGATAAGATTCGTTCTCCTCACACTTCCCACTCTCTGCTTTTTTCAGCAGAGTAATAATTTTCAATTATTAATTAGGGTTTGCTGATTAAATATTAAATCCTCTTCAGGTAAAAGTTTCAGGCTTTTTAGGTCTTGAAAAAATCCAAGCTTTTAGGTTTTTTCGGTTCAAAAATGAGCGTATTTTGGACAGATAAAGACAGAAAAATTGACGAACAATTCTTACTCCTACCTCCTCTAAATCCCCATTTCTCCTGTCTCCTGTCTCCTACCCCTACCACAAGACTTTTTCAGCAAACCCTAATTATTAATTATTAATTATTAATTATTAATTATCAATATAGGAACCTAAATTCTTATCACGCAGAATTTGTCCCATTTTGTCGTACTCTTGACGTATGGCTCGAATTAAGTGGACCATCTCAATTACTCGACTATCATCTGCTGCGAAAAATGCTGCTGTCAGCGCGATATTACGAATATTAGCTCCAGTAATCTCAAAATTTTGTGCCAGAAACTCTAAATCTAGCTCGGAGCTACAAGGTGCATTTTGGGGAAAAATCTTTTGCCAAATTAGGTGACGATGGTTGGCATCTGGTAAGGAAAACTCAATAATATATCGGAGTCTTCTTTCAAAGGCTTTGTCCATATTATTACGAAAATTTGTAGTTAATATGGCAATCCCTTCATATTCTTCCATTTTTTGTAATAAATAGCTTACTTCAATATTAGCATAGCGATCGCGACTATCTTGTATTTCTGAACGTTTACCAAATAAGGCATCAGCTTCATCAAATAACAAAATAGCATTAGAATTGGTTGCTCCAGTAAATATTCGGTTGAGATTTTTTTCTGTTTCCCCAATATATTTACTAACTATTTGGGATAAATCTATTTTGTATAAATCTAGTTGTAAATGATTGGCAATTACTTCTGCTGCCATAGTTTTTCCTGTACCGGGAGTGCCAGAAAAAAGAACATTTAGACCTTTTCCTAATGATAATTTAGTTGCAAAACCCCATTGATTATGTACTAAATTTTGAGATTCTGCTTCCTTACAAATATTCTGTAATTGTGTTAGTTGTTTTTGCTGTAATACTATATCATCCCAAGTATATTTTGGTTGAATTTGACGGGCAAGAGTTGTTAAATTGTGACCTGATTGATGGCGTGCTGCACTACATAAATTAATAAATGAGAGTCGGGGTTTTTTTGTTGGGAAATTGCTGTTATTTTCAATTTCAGTTTCGGATATTTTTTGCCAACGAGTAGTGTTATAAGCAGTCATTACTGCATCAGCAATTTGGTCCGGGGTAAGACGAAAGCGATCGCTTAATATCTCTAATTCTTTTTTTTCAATACTAATTTCTAATTTGTTTAAATAATTTTGCCAATATTCTCGACGTTGACTAGATTCAGGAATTGTAAAAGTAATGGTAATTAAACCTTTTCCTCCTGTGGTTGTAGGCAGCCAATTTTCGATTCCAGAAAAGATAGTAATGCCTCTATTTTTTTCAATTTCTCTCAGAAAAGATTGATAGGGGATTTGATTTTCTGGAATGTAGAGAATATCAAAATTTTCCCAATATAATAATCGCTGAAAAAACCATGCTTCTCGCCATATCAATTGTAGATTTTCTTGGAAGTTTGATTTATCTTCTAATAATTTGGCTAAATCAGTTATTAATAAAGGAATTTCTAGAGTTTGAGCAAGAAAGTTTGCTGTATTGGATTTACCTATGCGATCGCTTCCTTGAAAATAAAGGAGAAGGGGTTGTTGTTTCTGCCAATCTTCTTTAACTAAAATTTGTAGTTTTGCTTGAATATCGGGATTGAGATATAAGATATCCGCAGATATATTTGTTTCTCTTAATTGACAATAAGAAGTGAGTCGGGAATCTAATCCCGGTTGATTTAATAGCAATCTGAAAACTTGCGGATTAATAATCAGATGTTGGGAAAGGAACGTTGATTCTGAGGAAAGATGGAGTAAACCGTGATAAATTAAAGGTGCATTGGTAGTAAAATGTTGACGTCGTGAGAGTTTTTCCAGAATATTAGAACAGTATAGGTTTAAGACTAAATCTACTGTGGGTTTTTTGTGACTTGTTTCATCTTGAATATAAGCAAAAAGTCTTTCATATTCTCTATCTATTTCCGGTGCCAGAGTGACTGTTAAAATATCTAAGTCAAATAGAGATAATTCAAAAGTATTTTGTAACCAAGAAATCAGAGAATTTGCAGGAATTTGACTAGAGGTTTCATCATCTGCTATCTCCATTTTTTGAAACCATGTTATGCCATATTCTTGCTCAGTTTGACGGTGTTTTTGCAGAGTAGAAATAAATTGGGTAATGCGTCGATCTAAATTTTGAATCAGAGGTAGTAACCCATTAATATCTGGGGTAATTTCTGTTTCTGAAGCGATAGATTTATTGAAGGTTTTTGTTTCAGTATTCTGAGCTTGTACATTAGCTTTTAATGGTTCTACCATAGGTTGTATCTCAGGTAATTGTAGAATGGATATCTTAGAATTTTATCGTAATCAGGACTTATATCATGTCCGGTAGCATCGGTATTGTAAAAGGGTAAGAATTCAGAATGCGAGAATGCGAGAATGCGAGAATTCGGAAATTTGGGATGAAGGCTTGATTTATCTTGAAATTAAGGGTATTAACCCCGAAACAACTTAAATTTCCTGTAGATATTCATCCTTGTGGAATAGGCATCTTGCCTGTTGAGTTTACACGATACCAGCGGACATGATATTACGTAGGCGAACCCAGAAACCCGGTTTCTCGTAGATGTTTATTGTCAAAAACAATGATTTACCGTAGAAACCGAGTTTCTTTGCGTAAGTCCTGGTAATATTATTCAGTCTTTTTTCGTAGTAGACTGACACACCTAAAAACGCGCGGAAACTGCTGTAACTATTGTCCAATAGATAAATAGAACATAAATGTTGAACAAGAAAACGCTGAAACTTTTACCTGTAAAGGCTTTTAGGTTTGATCGGCAACCCCTAACTATTGTCCAATAAATAAACAGAACATCAATAATCGCGAAAGAGATCAATATAGCTGCGGAATGGATGTTCTGCTACTTTCATGGAACAAAGCCAAATCTAGCTGTAAATTCAGGATATTTTTCCAAATCCTCAAGTGTATTGTCTAAGAATTTGCGTAAGTCCTGAATATGAAATCCCCAGGACTTACGCAAAATTATAAATCATACACCTTGTGTAGGGGCGAATGGCATTCGCCCTCTACTAGATATGGTGGTTCTGCGTAATACCATGTCCGGATAAGAGCGTGATCAAAACACTTCTTTCTCCTGGTACATTCTTTTCTCCTGTCTCCTGTCTCCTGTCTCCTCCCTAATTATTTATAACTATTCAACCGGACATGATATAAGTCCTGATCCCGTTAAACAGTTGTCATTGCAACCGAAGGGAAGCAATCTCGCAAAACCCCTGAGATTGCTTCCTTCCACGGAGTGTAAGTCGCAATGACAAATGCAGTGGCAATTACCCGAATTCTATATGAGACCTTATTTCTTGGTCATAAATTGGTCTTTTCTGCATTTACTATTTCAGGGATAACGTTCTCTTTGTCTGTTTCATTTTCTTTCGATATCTCTTCTTCCAGAATTTGAATTGCTCCACTAATACGAAGCAAAGTATCCCGTAAATTAGCGACTTTAGCCTCGTATTCTGCCATAACCTTCTGTCCTGACTCAAATTCAGCTTTCAGTTCTGCTAAACGTTTCTCTAATTTTTCTTTCATGTTCCTTTTACCTTCATATTCGTTGTCATAAATGTACCATTACCAAGGTATTCGAGGGTAGTATCAGGAATAGGATTGGGTGTTGACGGTTGTTGTGCAGGAGCCAGCACTTTAAATTTAGCTGTGAATAATGCTCCTTTGAGTAATACAGGTTTACCCCCAGATTTAGTCTTTTTGGCTTTTTGATTGCCTGCCAAGGATTCTATGAAAATCATTCCTACCCCTGGAATAGTATGTTGGGCTGTCTTGTAAAGACAACCAGGAACAATCACATTTTTTTCATCCCCATCCACACAGACGAGTTTCTGGTTGATTTTACTCTTACCTGTGCCTATTAAATCCCCTGGATGTACATTGACAGTTGCTATGCCAAAGGTAGGGTTAAAGTTAACTTTATCACCTGTTATGAGAATGAAGTCTGCCATAGTTTAATATCAGCAAAATAAATATAGAGGACTTATACAGAAACCTGGTTTATCAAGTAAATTTCGTGGTTTGAACAAATAATCAGGGCAATAAACCCGGTTTCTTGTTTGGGTACGTCCTGATCTAGGGGCACTTTGCGAGCTATATGCGATCGCTAATTTCCACTTAAAAAATTTGTTGAGCGGTTAAAGCGATCGCCCTAAACATAGAACTAAGAGCTATTAACTATATCTTATTTTGCCCTAAAAGTAATACCATCTAAAGAAAGCCAAACTTCACTTCCTTTCAATCTAGTAACTTCTCCATTAGTCATAATATCTACCCGACCTGATTCATTTATATCTGTACAAATAACGTGAAGTTCTTGAGCTGCTGGTTTGTAACCATCGGGGAGGGTAAAAATCACATCGCCTGTTCCATTCTTCACTAAACCTTTCAAGTGAACGATTCCCAAGCTATCCTTAAAATATCCAGCATGATTAAAAGTATTGCTATAATTGACCCAACTATTTTCCAATACTGCAGTCTGCCATGCCTCTTGCTCTAATTTTGTTGTCCCTCCTATTACTTCCAGTTTTGCACCTGGATCATTGGTTCCAATTCCCACACTGCCATCTTTAATAACCATCTGTACTGTTCCGCCAGTACCTGGATTTAGTGCACTGTTATTATGACTACCACCTTTATACCAAGCAAAGTTTTTGTAAGTGCGGAAATATTGAGTCTCACCCTGTACCCCGATGCCATAATGATTGCCCTCATTATCACTCCACAAGTTAATCATCTCGCTTATATTAACAGCAAAGCTAAGACTTCCTGAAACGGTTAGCTTTTTTGCTGAAAAATCTTGACTCGAAGAACCAAGTGCTTTGGTATCAGCATAGGTTTTGATTGCTTTTGAAGTTGCTATTGTCAGATCATTATTGTCACTAAGATTAACATCACTAGAAATGTTATTCACCGCTACTCCATTTTGTAGCTTCAAATCTCCACTAATTTCTAACTTCGCCCCTGGATCTATCTTTCCAATCCCCACATTGCCATCTTTAATAACCATTTGTACTGTTCCGCCACCTGAATTTAGTTGATCGCTATTATGACTACCACCTTTATACCAAGCAAAGTTATTGCCAGTGCGGAAATATTGAGTGTTACTCTGTATCCCAATGCCATACACTGTTCCCCACAAGTCAATCATCTGTCTGGTTTCCGATAGCTCAGAAAATGGAACAAAGGCAAGACTTGAAACGGTTAGGTTATTTGCTGAAAAATCTTGACTCAAAGAACCAAGTGCTTTAGTATCGGCATACTTTTTGATTGCTTTTGAAGTTGCTATTGTCAGATCATTATCGTCACTAAGATTAACATCACTAGAAATGTTATTCACCGCTACTCCATTTTGTAGCTTCAAATCTCCATTAATTTCTAACTTCGCCCCTGGAGTTGTCATCCCAATTCCCACATTGCCATTTGTATCTAAAGTCATGGAGGTATTGTTGGCTAAAGAATTCCAATCACGCCCAATCTTGAGTTTATAACCATCGCTATTATCAATCCCCATTGCCCAGCCAGACTCACCAGATACATCCCAAGACACGAAAGGATTTCCTCCATTTTCTCCGGCAACTCGAAGGCTAAGAATAGCGTGTTCCTCATTACTATCGGTTGGATTAAAAATATACAAGCCATTATTATTTGGTGCCGTTTGGTTTGTGGCCTGTACCTGTAGAGGAGCAGAAGGATCTGTTATCCCAATTCCCACATTGCCATCAACCATTAAATCCCCATCAAGCTTTAAACTGCCTGTTAAAACGGCTAAGTTGGAGTTAGTATCTCCTCCAGAACGAAGAGTCAATGATTTACCATTAGAGTTGGGTAAAGATAATCCTGAATATTCCCGAATATCAGTATTAATCTCGCTAATATTCTCTTCAGAAATGGTGATTTTTGCTAACTTTACACCTGTCTCTGGTGTTGTCTCAGCAAAAGCAAATTCTGGATCTTCTTTCCACCGTGTATAGCTATCTGCAACTTCATTTTGTTGTTGAGCGTCTTTATCTTCAAAGTATTCAATATAAAGTTCCCCTTGGCTAAGATTATTAAATTCATCAAAGGTTGTATCTGATTTTAAAACAATCAGATTTCCCTGATTATCTATCGCTGAACCAACTTTAATCAGCACGGATTTTTGATCTGTTTGAATTTCTTCAACTTCTAGTCCTTCAACTATTCCTGAAACATGAAGAC
Organism: Okeania sp. SIO3I5; assembly: GCF_010672085.1. Classification (GTDB taxonomy): domain Bacteria; phylum Cyanobacteriota; class Cyanobacteriia; order Cyanobacteriales; family Microcoleaceae; genus Trichodesmium. The sequence goes on along the minus strand of NZ_JAAHHT010000289.1, from coordinate 3,165 downwards.
TTTGCTTTTGGTAACGAAGGCGATCGCTTAAATATTTATGTTGTAATTGAAAGTCTTCTTCTAATAAATATTGCCCTGGAAAATAGTTTGGGTATTCAGTGGCAAAATTAGAAAAATCGGTTGTTTGAGTCATATTTTTCTCCTGATTATTTATACAGCAAACTCCACAGGGCTAAGGCCATGGGAACCCATAAACCCGGTTTATCCTAGATACTGTTTGTTCCTAAAATAGTAGGAATTATTTCTCTTGTTATCTCTATTCCGACTTCATTATTATAACAAATTTGTAGAATATTTGTGGTCGGAACTTCTTGCAAAATAAAGTCTTTTGCTAGTAATTGATGTGACGATTCACCTTGATTAGTATCCCAGGATACTTCAACAGTTACTTTACCTACAATTGCAACATTGTTAAGACTTTTAATAGTAACAGTTAATCCATCTATGGTTTCCATCAATTGATAGTTATAGAGAATTCGTTTAATTCTAATTTGATTATTTCCGGTAGTAGTTTCTGGGGTAAGTGAATGAAAGTCAGATGTATCATCTTTTTTGAAACGGACTGTAATTTTATTTAGAACATCTGAAGTAACTTGGTTTGGTTCAGTTACTTCTACAATTGCTGTTAGTTCTATTTGATCAACTGTAGCAGTAGTATCTGGCTCTAATTCTTGAATTTTAGGAACTGTAAAAGTCTCAGAAAACTCCGATCGCATAGTTAACTGCATGCTTGGCACAAGAATTTTCAGACTATAAAAAGTCTGTGCAGGTTTTTCTTGCTCGATAATTGCCTGAGCAATTTTAGCCTGTTGCCAATATTTAATCGGGTCACGGTCATTTAAAGTTAATTGAACCTGAAAATAATGGGGAAAATGAGTAAAATTATCAAAAATTTCAACCTTTTCTCCTAATTTTGCATTTTTCAAATAAAGACTTAAAAGTTCACTTAATCCCTCTTTTGTTCCGCGCAAACGATAGAATTTAACAACTTCTAAAATAAAAGCTCTCTTAACCTCAATATCCCAATCATCCCGTAAACTTAAAGCTACCCAACCCGCTAACCAAGGTACAAATTCCTCTGGTGTTTCTTGAGGATTAAAAAAGAGATGAATCTGCTCTAAAACTTCCTCAAATCCTGGTACATTTTCACTTTGAGCTGTAATAACTTTTTCCTGACTAGCAGTTTCATAAAGTCCACTCAGAATCTTTTCAAAAGCTAGTAAAAAACGACCCAGGAAAACTTGTTCTTGGAGAATTGCTGGTAAATATTGTTGATAGGTACTAATTGATTTGTTTGTGTTCATTATTAACCTCTTTATATCCCCCCCTGCCCCCCTTAAAAAGGGGGGAGTCTTCAAACCCTGTCCCCCTTAAAAAGGGGGAGTCTTCAAAGTCCCTTTTAAAAGGGGGGAGTCTTCAAAGTCCCTTTTAAAAAGGGGGAAGTCTTCAAAGTCCCTTTTAAAAAGGGGGAAGTCTTCAAACCCTGTCCCCCTTAAAAAGGGGGGAGTCTTCAAAGTCCCCCTTTCAAAGGGGGATTTAGGGGGATTGTCAATGTGCCTCATAACTGTGGGAATTGCTATATAAACTTAACTAATTATCAGTAGGTACTAATTGATTTGTTTGCGTTCATTGTTAACATCAACCAAGACTGTAAATTTGGTAAATTGATTATCTTCTATAAACTTAACCAACTGATTATCGGCGAGATAAATTTCCGATGCAGGTTGATCATCTTCAGATTGAAAAGGTTGATTATTTTCATCTTTAATTGAAATAGTTTCCACATAATCTATTCCCTCCAAATCATCTAATAATTTATAGATTTCTGAGAGATAAATACTTCTCCCAAACGGCCATCCTTTACCCTCCCAATATTTACCAGAATTCAAAGGCTCAAAAAATAGCTTCATTTCTGTATTAGCCTTTTCGATTAAATCTTCTGCTTTGCCGCCATCTTTTAGAACTAATTCTGCTTCTATAGATATAGATACATATTCAGGTTCTACAATATGCAGACGAGTAGTTAACAGTTTTCTTGGCTCAAGAAAGTTAAATAAATTTCCATATTTGTTTTCTTCGTTTTCAGCTTCGTTTTCAACTTCGTTTTCAGCTTCGTTTTCAGCTTCGTTTTCAGCTTCGTTTTCAGCTTCGTTTTCAGCTTCGCTTTCAGCTTCGTTTTCAGCTTCGTTTTCAGCTTCGCTTTCAGCTTCGTTTTCAGCTTCGTTTTCAGCTTTGTTTTCAGCTTCGTTTTCAGCTTTGTTTTCAGCTTCGTTTTCAGCTTCGTTTTCAGCTTGATAATTATTATCGGGAAGAACGACTAAACTAATATGTCCTTTGGCAAAAGTATCAGCACCTGTCTCTTCTAAATTGCGTTGTGCTAAACCCTTAACCCGTGCAATTTTTAAGTCGGTAGAATCTGTAGATTTATTCCAATCTTCAAGAACTAATTGCTCATAATCTTCAATAGTAACTGCCCGATAACGCTGGCGTAAACCCAATAAAGTCTCCTTAATTTCTAATTGCAAAGTTTTGTGTCTTTCTTGGGCAGACTTATTAGGTAATACCAATTTTTTTCCTTGTAGTAAACTAACAAAACTGGCATAATTTTCATCAGGAATTTGATTAACTTGATAGAGAGTCATTTCTGTTAACCATGCTAACAATTCAATTAGAATAATTCCTGTATCTGTGGGATTATGATCTGTCCATTCAGGATATTCAACGGAAATCTGAGAAATTGCCTCTTGTACTAAGTCGGCATAAGTGCGATCATCAAGATTTGGTAAAGGTAAAGTCATTTCAGTTATCAGTTATCAGTTATCAGTTATCAGTTATTAGTTATTAGTTATTATGTGGTACACGATCGCGGGCAAGATGCACGTACTTCCAAACTTTCACCATTTACCCTGTACCTCATTTGTCCGAAATATGCTGTATATCAATACCAACTGCTGAAGCATTTAGATTGAAATACTCAAGTTTGATTTCCCACACCTCCCACACCTCCTACACTTCCCACACCTCCCACACTTCCCACACCTCCCACACCTCCCACACCTCCCACACCTCCCACACTCCCCACACCTCCCACACCTCCTACACTTCCCACACCTCCCACACCTCCCACACCCCCCACACCCCCCACACCCCCCACACCTCCCACAT
>NZ_JAAHHT010000288.1 GCF_010672085.1 Okeania sp. SIO3I5 | reverse complement strand
CTCTAAGCGTGAGAGTTTCTAACTTTGGAATAGCCATGGCTAGCCATGGCTAGCCATGGCTATTCCAAGAATTTTGTACTGTCTAGATTAATAAATAATCAGCAATTATTTTTTCACAATTAATCAGGTATATCGCCGATCTCTTTTAACTTTTTGTAAATACCATCTGAAAATCTTTGTATTTTATCTTGATGACCTTTTTTTGCTGAGTTTTCTAAATTTTCCCATGTCAGATTTTTACCTGGTTTTCGCCAATATTTGATTGCTTTCCATGCTTCAGTTCCTCCTGCTGTTGAGTTAAAAACTCGCTTGAGAGCTTGTTTGATTTCCGCTTCTGTTTCTACTGTTAACAAATTGACTCTTTGTAGTTGATTAGATTCACGATCAATAGCTTTTATTTGTCTACTTAAAGCTGTTTGAGTTTTTGCTAATAGAGATAAAGCTTCTTGCTTGGATAGATTAGTAATTTTTTGACGTATAACTTCTAATTGATTGTTCAGAATGTCCTCAATTTCTGGAAGTTTTTTGGGTAATAACTGGTCAATTTTACTTTCTATATTCTCCAGTTTTTCCTCTGCGATATTATTGATTTGGGGTTGAGAATTAGTAGGAGATGATGTATTTAGTCGATCTAACTTTGTTGTTATTGGTTGCAATTTTTGATCAAGTTGACTATTTAGTTCTTTTGTCAAACTTGATCTCAAATTATTAAACATTTTCGTCAAGTCAATTTGACTCTCTTGAACATCAATAGGAACTTCTGGAGATTCAGCTATTGGAGTATCTAAACCTCTCAAAATCTCCTGTTGTTTCCTGATATTTTCTTCCTGTTCTTCTGTAATAATAAACCCTCTAATCATACCTGAATGTTCTGGGTCTATTTCTGATGCTTTAACAGTTGAATGATACTCAAAATCACCTGTGACAATTTCGCAACTTTCAATACCTGTTCTTTTTAAAATAATAGGTTTAACGATACCTCCTGTTGTCAAAATCAAGTTAGCCATATTATCGATTTCCTCTGGTGAAAACTCAGAGATATCAACTTTTGAAGTAACATTATCAAGGTCTACTAAGGAAGTAGATAGTTTCATATTTTCACTCATACTTTTGAAATAATTTCTGTTGCTAAATTTTCAAATTCTTCTACTGAAGGTTCGTCTGATTTGTAGTCAAAAATTGATATAGGATTAGGAACTTCTATATCATCTATCCAAATAGTTTTATCTAGACACTTAGCTAAATCTTCTCTTTGAAAAATACAGCTATCCATGAGTGGCAAATTATAACGTTCTTGAATAATTGCTTTGCGACGGGGTAATGTATATTGAATATATCTACTGTTAGTAGGAATTTTGGAAGGTAAAACACCTAGTATATTAACCTCCGAAATACCCATTTCTTCTCTAAATTCGTTAATTTCTTCAACGAAATTTTTCACATTTGGTAATCCCTCATTTGCAAAGGCTTTTAAGTCAGAAGGAATTATTAAATAATCTGTTGTTATCATTGCTATTCTAGCATAAAGATTCAGTGAAGGTGGGGTGTCAATAATTACAAAATCATAATTATCTTTAGCTTCTAATAATTTTTTTCTTAATCTTGTTTTTGCTGCATCAATTTCTGATAGTTCTTTTTCCCCTTTCATTAAAGTAATATGAGATGGGATTACATCAATTTCAGGGTCATTGAACTGAGATTTGCGAACAACTTCAGGGATTAAAAATTTCTTAGAATTTCTAATAACATGATAAATATACTTGTCTTTTAAATTATCATTTTCCTCATCGTAAAATTTAGCTACTCCTAAAGCAAACGTTGCATTTGCTTGACTGTCTAAATCAATAACTAGAACTTGATAACCTTTTTTGCTCAAGGCAGCAGCTAAGTTAACTACTGTTGTCGTCTTTCCAACTCCGCCTTTATTATGATACACAGCAATTACTTTCATAGAATTTCTCCTACTTTGATTAATTGGATTAGACTCGGTTTCAATGTTTAGTAATTTTCCCTGGTTTTCAGGAATATTGCTAACAATTTTTTTTGTCTCAGATTGAGTAGCGATCGCCTCACTTCCCCCTGCTTTTTCTCTCATAATTTCCGGTCTATCAGAACTTCCATTTTGATGCAAATATTCTCTACCTACTAATTTTTTAATTTCTTCTATTTTGTCATCAATTTCAATTCCCAAACAACTAAAAATCAACTCAATATTATTTTTTACTCTTTGATAAATCCTAATTTCTTTAGCATTAGTTAACAAGCCATATTTTACATTCATACTTGTTAAATAACGCCTAAGTTTTCGTTGATGGCGGTCTAAATTTTGTTTTGGATGTTTTGCCTCCATTACTAAAGCTAAAGGGGAATCACCATCCAAACGAAAAGGTAGTTCCTGAGCAGCAAACGATAAAAAGTCTAAACGGATACTACCCAACGTTACTTCTTGATGCCAATGTTCGATACCATATCCTAATTTCGGCAGTAGATAACTAACAATTAGTTTGCTTTCTACTTCGCTTTCGTTGCGACATAAGTTTGGATTAAAACTCAAGGTGATTATTCCTTAATTTTGAATTTTTTCCTTGATCGACTCATCCAATAGTATCCAATGGGTTAATTGATGTCAATCTTGACAATTTACTTTGATTGTATTACAGGTTTAAGCATTCAGCTATTAGCTATTACCAATTCACTTTAAAGATGTTACAAATACTTTCCAACTTTAGATGTGAAATAATTTCCTGAAATTACTGTAGTGTCAAAATTTTAAGCCACTAATACTAAGCGTGACAAAAGAATTTTACAAAACTATAGTTATAGGTAATGGGGAAAACTTAACTGGGAACAGCTCAAAAAGATTTGTAGCAAACATTTATCAAACTGCTATAAAATCTTAATGCCTAAATTTTAACTTCTGTGAAAAAGTAGGGACGTTGTATAATAAAAATACGAACGTCCCTACAAGGTGATTATTTTTTAATCTGATTCATTGACCTGAAAACTGTTGTCAATTATTGGGAAACTTTTTGAGCATCATACTCTTTAAAAGTTAGATAAAACTTTTCCCGATCGTACAAATGACACTTATCTGTTATCTCTTTCATTAAAGACCAAGAAAACTTAGTTTCATAAAGTTTATCTCCCCATTTATCCTTCAAAAATTGATGTGCTTTCCTCAGATTATATGAAGGAATTCCTGTTGAAATATGATGAGGAATATGCACATTAATATCATGGCAAAGAAACTCTACCCAACGAGGATAATCACAATGTACCGTACCAAATAATTGAGCTTCTGCTTCATTCCACTCTGGTGCAGGAGAAAAAGGAATTTCTGGCACTGTATGATGAACAATAGTAAATGTACTCATCCAAAAGTGGTAAACTAACCAGGGTATTAACCAAAACTTGACTAAACCCCACAAACCAACTGTCCCTATTAACAAAGGAAAGGCGATCGCGCTAAACCCAACAACTACCAATGCAGAAAACTTGACATCTTCCCTATTCTTTTCCTCAAATTTTCTCCAGTCAAAATTCACAACTGCCCAATGAGCAATAGAACCTAACCACCAAAGTCTGCCACGCATAACTCTATACACTGACTGCATAAAGCTACCAGCAACCTCGTAATCTTCTGGATACCAAGGTTGCCAAGCATTATCTTCACCCATTTTATTTGTATGTTTATGGTGATGATTATGGCCTATTCGCCAACCATGAAAGGGATAAATTAAGGGCAAAAACGCCAAGTGACCAACTAGATCGTTGACCCAGCGACGGTTAGCAAAGGACCGATGACCGCAGTCATGGCCAATTACAAAAAACCCTGTTAATGCGGTGCCAGTAAAAACCCAGACTAAGGGCAATAAAAACCAAGGTGTAATTGTTAGTCCCCAATAACCTAAAACAACCATAAATATATTGGTTGCCACCATTGTCCATGTTTTCCATCTATCTTTGATGAAAACTTCGCGGGGCAGAGTTTTCACAATATCTTTTAGTTGTAGTTGCTCGTTTTTATAATTAGAATTTCCATGAGGAGATTCTGCAATTGATACAGTCATAAATTGTTTAAATTTCCCGTTTTTTTTGATGGTTATATAGTAGATTTATGATTCCGAAAAAAAACGCCAGCTCAAGAATTTTGCTGGCGATTTTAACCACAGAAAGTTATTTACAGCTAATGCTAAGAACTATTAGAATTCATTAACATCTTCCTAACTTAATCAATCAAATTAACTCTCAGTTTTTCTGTATCTGATTAAGGTATATTCAATCAATTCTATGGAAAAATTGATAATTGCTTACAAGTTGGGTAAGTGTTTTTAATACCAATTTTATTGTAGTTAAAGTCCCCCTAACAGGGGAGGCTTTAAACCAATTTTTCCACTGACTGTTAGTGAATTGTGTTTAAAACAATGCTGTATGTGGCAAAACCTTTCTTTTTATATCACAATTTTGTTACTATCCAGATAAATTAATTAATTGTGTTGCTTTTCCTACTTCTTTTTTGTTGGTCAAGTCTAATTATCACCTATTCACAATTTTTATTGATTGACTTATTTTTCATTTTGTGAGATTAAGTTTCGTTCTCTGATAGTTAGTAATTCTAATAAGAGAGTTTCTATTTCTGCCTCAAGATGAAGCAACTTAACTTGTTGCTCTTTTTGATACAAGGATTTCATCTTTTCTAAGGTGCAGGTTTGATTTTTTGATAACATTGAACGATTTACCCTTTTTCCAGTATCCATAGAAGAAGATGCACTGGACGAAATAGATGTACTGTTGGACATTAGTAACTTACTAGCCATTTATACTCACTTAAATTCATTCATTATATTTATTGTAACTGAAATATTAAGATAGACTACAAGAAATTAAGCTATCTTAAGTATTCCAGAATCAGGGTTTGGGGTACTATTACCTATCAAACATTTGGATAATACAATAAGATAGCTAAAATTTAGTATAATATTTAACTATAAGTGCAATTAAGTTTTCATTCCGAGCAGGAGCAGAAAATTTTGGCTACAATATGCTGGTATGCTGGATGGGGAGACTTCCTATCTAGATTTTTTGATTGTAAAAACGGTTTCACTTTTCGGCGATCGCCAACATGAAATGCTGTGCGACATAGAACGCAACATCAAAAGCATTTGCGTAGTATGACTTAGGAAAACTCCTCTGAAAAAGGCAAATGCTTGAGGTGAAAACTTATAGTTGTGAATCCCCAAAACACAGGCTAAATTTGTTGGATAGTGGCCAAAATTCTAGAGAAAACTCAAAGATAGAATTCATTCTTGCCCCCATTATGTCATAGTAATAGAGCGGGATGTGAATAGAGAATAAATATCAAAAATAGGGCGGCAGGGCATTCCGTCCTAAGACCTTCGTGCAGTCCGACGGGATACCGGGACTACAAAACGAGAGAGCACACACCATACTGTAAAGTTGGCGTGGGAGTATGTCAATTCCGAGATTAGTCAAATTAAACAATTTAAAACTTAAAGATGACCTTAATATTGCCCCCTTATCAGTCAAAATTACAAGGCTGGCCTGGTTTGATCGAGGCGTATAGATCCTATCTGCCTGTGACAGAAGAGACTCCTGTGGTGACATTGCAAGAAGGTAATACTCCTCTGATTCCTGTGCCAGCGATCGCCAACCAGGTAGGCAGACAGGTAGAAGTATTTGTTAAATATGATGGCCTCAACCCCACGGGTAGTTTCAAAGATCGGGGTATGACTCTAGCTATATCTAAGGCTAAAGAGGCAGGAGCTAAAGCAGTAATCTGTGCCAGTACGGGGAATACTTCAGCTTCGGCAGCAGCTTATGCTAGACGAGGTGGGATGCGAGCTTTTGTTATAATCCCAGATGGTTATGTGGCTTTAGGAAAGTTAGCCCAGGCTCTATTGTATGGTGCTGAAGTTTTGGCAATCAAGGGAAACTTTGACCAAGCTCTAGAAATAGTAAGGGATGTTGCTGATAAGTATCCCGTGACTTTAGTTAACTCAGTTAATCCCTATCGTCTGGAAGGTCAAAAAACGGGAGCTTTTGAGGTAGTGGATACTTTGGGGGATGCTCCAGATTGGTTGTGCATTCCTGTGGGAAATGCCGGAAATATCACAGCATATTGGATGGGATTTTGTCAATACCATAAAACCGGAAAATGCGATCGTCTACCAAAAATGATGGGCTTTCAGGCAGCAGGGGCAGCACCTATTGTCCAAGGTTATCCTGTAGCTAATCCAGAAACAGTGGCCAGTGCTATTAGAATTGGCAACCCTGCTAGTTGGGAAAAGGCTGTAGCTGCTCAAGAAGCTAGTCAGGGAAATTTTACTCCTGTTACTGATGAAGAGATATTGGAAGCTTATCGTTTATTGGCTTCTAGTGAAGGAATTTTTTGTGAACCTGCTAGTGCTGCTTCTGTTGCTGGTTTATTGAAAGTTAAAGACCAAGTTCCTACAGGAGCAAGGATAGTTTGTGTACTTACTGGCCATGGTCTTAAAGACCCAGATGTGGCGATTAAACATAGCCATAATAATCAATTTTGCCAGGGAATAGAGCCGACTATAGAGGCAGTTGCTAAAATTATGGGATTTTAAAGCCAGAAGGCAGAAGGCAGAAGGCAGAAGGCAGAAGGCATAAGGCATAAGGCAGAAGGCAGAAGGAAAATATTTTTGGGTTTACCTTAGCAAAGATAGTTTGTGTACTTACTGGCCATGGTCTGAAAGACCCAGATGTGGCGATTAAACATAGCCATAATAATCGGTTTTGCCAGGGAATAGAGCTAACTATAGAGGTAGTTGCTAAAATTATGGGATTTTAAAGGCAGAAGGCAGAAGGAAAAATGGAAATGTAAAATGGAAAATATCTTTAGCTTTACCTTTGAGCTTTTCTTCCTAATCTTTACTACTGGGTAAGCGAGGCAATACTTTTTCGTTGTTGAGTAACTGGGGAGCATCAGGAGAAAAGCTTTCCTGTAATTGGATTTGAGTTGGATTTTGATTTTGATTATTAATTTCTGTTTTTAATTCAAGACTGGGAATAGTTTCTGATTTTTGCTGTTTAGCTGCTTTAGCTTTGGCCAGAATGTCTACTGCATCTGCCAAAGCATTTGTTAAACTTTTACGAGTATTTGCATGACTACTTTGCTCTTGTTGGAGAGCTTCTGTTAATTTTTGGACTTTTTCCACAGAGCGATCACGTTCTTGACTCACCTCAATAATTTTGGCCTTAAATTCAGACTCGGTTTGTAAATGTTGGATTTGCTGTTCAATAGTTATTATACTTTCATCTCCATCGTCTTTAACAGAGGAAAAACCCTTTTGTAATTTCTGAAGTTTGGTCTTTAAGTTATCAATAATTTCTTGACTGTGTTGAGTTTCATTTCTTCGTTGTTGAGCTTCGGTATTATATAGTTGACGCCACTTAAAAGCAGTATCTTGAGCTACATTTAATTCTGTTTGTAGTTCGACTATTTTTTGTTGAAGAGCTTTAATTTCATTTAACCACGGGGTTATGTCCTGAGTCATATCATATTTTAGATTCTAGAATTTCCATTTAATTATTGCTCTGCTGATTAAATCTCAAAGCATTTACCAATACAGGTTTTAGCCTTTTTAGGTATTTTCAAAGAGTACCTGGTTTTGAGCTCTTCATGCTCAAAAAGTTAGCATTTTTGGCGCATCGTTGGACAAAAAAATTACTCCACTACTCCCCTACTTCTTGAAAAAAAACTTTTTCAGCAAACCCTAATTAGGTGATATTTTCTTTTTTAGACTGCCTTGGCAATTTTAAACTAATTTCAACTAAAAATTAATTAATTTGGCAGTAGTCATTTCAGTTATCAGTTATCAGTTATCAGTTATACCATGTCCGGATAAGAGCGTGATAAAAACACTTCTTTCTCCTGGTACATTCTTTTCTCCTGTCTCCTGTCTCCTGTCTCCTGTCTCCTCCCTAATTATTTATAACTGTTCAACCGGACATGATATTATCAGTACCTCTGGCGCTCACCATTGGAATTGAAACAATCAACCCAATATTTTTTTATCCCCTTAAAAGGGGAGACTTTGGACTTCATTTCTTGGTAAAGAACCAACGATCTAGTGGTAAGCAACAAGGAATAGGGAATAGAGAGCGGGAATATTTCCGATATCCTTGATCCTTACTATTTTAGAACTACAATTAATTTAAAATTTCATACAAATTCTAGTTTATAAAAGGGATTTATAATTCATCCGCGCTCCGTGTTCCCTACTTGACTAAGTAACATCAGGAAAGCACTTTTACTATTATATCAAATTAGGATAATTATTTAAGTAGGCAGACAAAATTAATTACACAAAATTTAAGCTAAAACCTTTGTCTAGGAAAAACCTAGTATGCAAATATTTTTGTCCAGGTACTTATCAAACTAAAATCAAAAAGGAGTGGATGTATTTCAATTTCTTTCTTACTCCTGCTAGTACCCTACTATATTAATAATAAGTGTTCAACTAAACATGATATTAGAGGGTATCTATAAATGAAGGATTAAGCCTTTATGTTAGAGTGAATTAGGCGGAAATAATTCCACAAAGTCATACAATTTTTATATCTCTCACAACCCGCTCATAGGTACTTTAAGGTTGGGAATACCCCACCCATAAGCTGTTTTTAGATTGATTCTATAGATAGCTTAATTATTAACCACAAATATCTGAGTTTTCAGCCCCTATATTTTCCCTATAGTTTGACTTTTTATTTTTTAGTTTTGCCTTAAAATCAATAATTTACTTTGGTCAAAGCAATTCAAAATTAAAAATTATTAATTCGCTCATTATAACCTCTGCCTCAAGTTATAGGCTTGAAATAAGGAAAATATTTTTGATTTTTTCACTCTTTGAATAACGAGGCTTTAATCCTTAATTAAATAATTATTTAAATTTAGTTAGAACCAAAATTTTTGAACTTTGAATGCGTGAATTTTTAATTCAAAAAATGGTCAATTTTATGAGATTTATCAATTTATAATTGGTAAGCATTCAGCTATTAGCAATGAGTTATTAACTTATTATCTTGTCAGAAGGAATTAGTCTCTAAGGAGAATTAAAAATTATTAAGAAAAAGGTTATTAGCTAACCTTAGTAGTTGCTGAATTATTTTAAAAGCTAAACGCTGAATGCTGAATGCTAATACCTGAGTGCTTACTATAATTGTTACTTTTAAGTGGTAGTTAGTCGAACGTTTATTCTCAACTACAAATAACTGTTATGATATTTTTTTGCTATAGCACTACCCATTAATACCAATTTGAAAAAAGAATGTTACAAATAATAAGCACTGTTAAAATATTTTATAGCAAACTTACATTTGATCAAAAAGATAAATTAAGATACAAAAAAGTAGATCAAACCTATTCATTCTGACTTCTGATTCCTCACTCCTGACTCCTAAGAAGTACCTTAACTATTTATAGCAAAAATTTATCAAATTAGTATAAGGTTAGGACATTTCTAAATCCTGTTTGCGGAGCATTTCCCTATAAGAAAAAGCCTATAAAAAGTCTGCTGTTACCTGTTCCCTATTCCCTATTCCCTACCGCTATAAAAGCCATGAGCTTTCTGAATTTTCTACGTCACTTTAATTCTGCCACATTGCGGGAAGTTTTAAACCGCGAAAATAGGCAGCGATTTTTAGATTTATTAACTCCAATTGCTCAAGGTGTGTATAGAGTTTTATTAGCAATACTGAAGAGGATAATCAAACATATACTGAAACGAATTATTCGCTTTTTTCAGTTCATTCTCCACCTAAATTTTAAGACTATTAAGGAAGTATTTAATTGTGCAGCAAAGCAGAGATTATCAGGTTTATCTGCAGAAATGGCTTATCATGCTATGCTCGCTCTATTTCCTGCTTTATTAACAATAATTGCGGCAATTGGACTCTTTGACTCTTTGAGCTCAACCCTATTTCAAATGGGAAGTTTACTAATAGATATAGTGCCCAATCAAGTGCGGTTTTTAATTAGCAGCGCTGTCGATGAAATTCAGAGTTCTCCGAACAAACAAATATTTTCTTTCAGTTTTATTGTATCGATCTGGATATTTTCTAGTGTACTTAGTTCTGCAATGGCAGCACTCGATCAAATTCATCAAGTTCCTATTGAGAAAAAACGACCTTTTTGGAAAGTAAAGTTAGTTTCTTTAGGACTTACTATTGGGACTCTAATACTATTAATTATTGCCTCTGGATTAGTATTAGTTAGTGACTTAATTGTAGACATGATTTCTCGGCAAAGTTGCTTATTAGAAACTTTGCCTAATTGCCCTCCGGATCAGGTTGCTAATTGTTTATTTGAAGAACCTGTTGATAATTGTGTTTTGAAGTCACAATTATTAGAAACTTGGAGTCAATTAAGATGGCCGATAACTTTAGGAATAGTATCAACAGCTTTTGCTTTTATTTATCGTTTTGGTCCGAGTTCTAGAAGGAAAGGTACACCGATAATGCCTGGTGCAATTATTGCAGCATTAATGTGGGCAGGAGCTTCTAATTTATTTCGTTTATATGTTTTTCATTTTGGCAACTATAACCGAACTTATGGAGCTATTGGTACTTTTATTATTTTATTATTGTGGTTATATATTAGTTCATTGGTAGTTTTAATTGGGGCACAATTAAATGTAACAGTAGGTGAGGCAATGGCAAGAGAAAGCAAGGTTATGGAAGGAGAATAAAAGTATTAGAAAATATGTTAAATAATTAATAATTAATAATTAATAATTACCTCTGCTTAAAAAGAAGAGGATTGCTTCAGAGAAACTTTTTTTATTTTTTTATCTTTTAAAGAAGACGCTTTCAACCTTGATTTTTCGGTAGAAAAGA
>NZ_JAAHHT010000287.1 GCF_010672085.1 Okeania sp. SIO3I5 | reverse complement strand
AATAATTAATTATTACCTTTTCTGTAATAGAAGGATTAGTTAAAAGGAACTTTTTTCTTCTCTTGGTTGATTGGATATGGCAAGGTTTCCTCCCCATCTCTCGACCGCTTTTTTTCTCCTTAAAAGGAGAGGCTTTAAACCTGATTTTTTCGGTAATAGGGAAGCAATAAAATTCTGCAAGAATTAATAATTAACAATTAATAATTACCTCTTCTGTAATAGAAGGATTGCTTCAAAGGAATTTTTTTCTCCTTGAAAGGAGAGGCTTTAAACCAAAATTTTTAGGCCTTGCTGAAACCTGGGGATGAATCTTTGCAGAAAAGGTAAATCCCATCTTTTACTTCATAAGCACTCCAAAACTATAATTCTAATACACACTTTATGCAACGCCTTTTTATTCCCTTTACAGCGGTTTAATGATGAATAAACCACAATCATACTGACTCCTTACTCATTAGGACCTACGGACGTTGCTTGAGCATTAATGCGTTACATGTCGCTCCGCTAACGCGGAGCGAAAGCGTCAGCAATACGTCCCTACCTCCTTGCTCATTACTCATTACTCATTACTCATTACTCCTACAACAGTTTTGTGGTCTACTCAACTGAAAAGCACTGTAAGGGGAAGGCGATTGACCTTATTTCTAGGTTATATTTCTTAAAAATTTTAACTCAGTTAATATCTTTAACATAAAAAGATATTATTTTTTGTACTATATAATACATATTTTTAGAAGTCAAAAGTAATATTAATTGAATAATATTTATTGCCTGAAAACCTGAACTAACATTAATTGCAGACAATTTTATTAAAAAAAAGTATTGTGTTAAACTATTCATAAACTAAAGATAAAGAGTGAAAAATCAATGTATGTTACTGCCCACAGTTTTACACCCTGATATAGTTGAGTTTCTCCGAAAAGAGGTAGAAAGTAATTTACAAAAGAAAGTATGGGAATGTATTAAAAGACTTAAACAGCAAAAATTTAATAGTGGATTGCGGGTAAAAAAGCTAAAAGGAATCAACAAAAGAGTATGGGAAGCTAGAATTAATAGTGCTAGTCGCTTAATTTTTACCTACGATAAATCACAGCGGCCAGAAACAGGAAAAGCGCAAGTTTATCTAGCGATTCAAGATATTTGTGTAGACCATGATGATGTATCCCGACGTGCTAAAGCTAGGCAAAAAAGCCCTGATTCTGAATGGTTAGAAATAGCAGAATTTGAAGTTATTGTTGAGACAAAAAATTTCCAAAATCAGGATAATGAGGTAGATGAAAATATACCGTACTCATCAGTAGAAAAAGCAAATATTGAAGCAGTGAAAGCTTTGGATTTGGAAACAAATTCAGATTTAACAGATGACGAATTGTTAGGAAATATTCAGTGGCGAGTATTAGAGTCAGAAATAGAATGGCAAAAAGCGATTATTGAGCAAGATACAGATTTACCTTTAAAGCTGACTCCAGAAGAATATAAATTGGCTAAATTGTCGGGAAATCTATTATTAAATGGCAGTGCTGGTACAGGAAAAACCACAGTGGCATTATATAGAATGCTCCATAAAAAACAGTATAGCAATTTAGAAAAACGTTTATATATTGCTTATAACGATTTGTTAGTTAATAATGCTGAAGAACAATTTTATAAAATAGTCACGACAAATCGTCAATTAGAACCAGAATCAAATAATTCAAACAATCAAGTGGTTTTTGAATTTAAAAATATTCATAAATTATGTTTAGAAATTCTCGAAAATCATCAAAAAATATATTGCCCACAAGATGAAGTAAACTATCAATTTTTTTCAGAAATATACAAAGCACATCCTGGTAGAAAAAAATATCCAACAACTTTAGTATGGGAAGAAATTAGAGGTATAATTAAAGGCAAACAGCTATCAATTACAGAAAATATTTTATCTGAGAAAGAATATGAAAGAATAACTAAAAATAGCGTTATTTCAATGTCTAATCAATATCGAAGAGAAATATATAAAATAGCAGAATGGTATCAAAAAAAACTTGATAAAGAAAAATTATATGATGAAATAGATTTAGTCAGACAAGTGTTGCAATTGCTGAAAAATAATTCTAGAGAAAAATATGATTTAATTGTTTGTGATGAAGTACAAGATTTGACAGAAATACAATTAGAGTTGTTATTTAATTTAGTTACTCCCAGTGGAAATTTATTTTTTGCTGGAGACTGTTATCAAATGATTAGTCCTAGTGGCTTTCGTTGGGAAACACTAAAAGATAAATTTTATCCCCACAGAAAAGTAGATCAACAAACTTTGAGATTTAACTTCCGCAGTGTAGGAAGTTTAGTAAATTTAGCAAATCAACTGCTAAAATTACGTTCTAGATATTTAGCAGAATCTACAGGAAATTCTTCAAAAAGCAGCAGTATTTATGGTCAATTAGCAAGGCTAATTTCAGCAGATTCTCAAACATTAATTAGAATATTAAAAGAAACATCTTTGTATCCTGGTGATGCTATATTAGTCAGAAAAGAATCAGAAAAAGAAAAAATTAGAGCTGAACTAAATTCCAGTTTTGTTTTTACAATTGAAGAAATAAAAGGATTAGAATTCGATACAGTTTTTCTCTTAGATTTTTTTCAGCCACAAGCAAAACTTTGGAGTAAAACAATACGAGGTGGAATACTAAAAGAAAAAGAAAAACCACAACTGCAACTAGAATTAAACTTACTTTATGTAGGAATTACCCGTGCCAGTAGAATATTAAATATTTGGGAATCAAAGCCTAGTCAACTATGGCAAGAACCAGAATTAACAGGTTTATTTCAGTCAATAATTCCCGAATTAGTAAGAAGCGATCGCATAGAACCTAGCCGAAAAACATGGCGTAAACAAGGAGAATATTATCTTAAGGCTGAGTTTTATCAACAAGCAGAAGAATGCTTTAATAAATCTGGCGATGTAATTTTAGAAAAACAAGCTCAAGCCAAATTATTAATTCAAAAACAAGCTTATAATCAAGCAGCAGAAATTTGTGTTGAATTAAAAGAATGGCAAGAAGCTGCACTATTATTTGAAAAAGTAAAAAAATGGCAAGAAGCAGCAAAATATTGGGCAAAAATTGGGGAAGATAATAGGCAAAAAATTTGTGAAGCGTCTCAACTAGAAACGAGTCTAAAATGGTCAGAAGCAGCTAAAAAATGGGAAGAAATCGCAGATTTTGCTAATGCTAAACGGTGTTGGATGAATATTCCTGAAAAAAAAGCAGAATACCGGGCAATTGAATTTGAAGAAAAGAAACAATGGTTAAAAGCTGCTACTGAATACGACTTAGCAAAAATGCCTCAGAAAGCAGCATTTTGTAGAGCTAAAGAATTTGAAAAGAAAAAACAATGGGAAGAAGCTATTACCCAATATGAAATAGCAGATATGAGAGAAAACGCTGAAAAATGTCGCCAGCAAGGAGCAGATTCACTCCACCACCGAGGATTAATAAAACTACAAAAAAGAGATAATACAGGCGCTCTAGAAGATTATAATCTTGCCATACTTTTAGAGCCAAATAATCATCTATTTCATCATAACAAAGCCATTGCAATTGCCCAAATGGGAAACTTAAAAGGAGCTATAGAAAACTTTAAAAAAGCATTAGAACTAGATCCAAAAGACATCCAAACCTATCATAATTTAGGAGCAGCTTATGTAGAACTAGGAGAATTTAATCATGCCATAGAGCTTTTTTGCCAAGCTCTGAAATTAGGATCTCAAGACTATCAAATCTACCAAAACTTAGGAGTAGTCCGTTTTAAAGCTGGAGATCGAAAAGGAGCTGTAGCAGATTATAATCAAGCTATCAAACTTAATCCCAATAAAGCAGAAGCTTACTATAATCGAGGTATTGCTTATCGTTTCCTGGGAAATAACCAAGATGCAATTAATGATTTTACCAAAGTATTACAAATAAATCCTAAAATTGTAGATGCTTATACTCAGCGAGGTATTGTCAAGTTTGAGATGAAAGATATAGAAGGAGCGACTGCTGACTTCAATGAAGCCATCAAACTTAATCCTAAACATACTGAAGCTATCTACAACCGAGCTGTAATTCGTCGTCTGACTAAAGATAACCAAGGTTCACTAGCTGATTTTAATCGAGTTATCAAGATTCATCCTAAGTATATGGATGCTTACATTAAACGAGGTATAGTTCGTTTCGATCTCGGAGATCATCGAGGAGCTTTAGAAGACTTAGACAGTGCAGTGCAACTTCAACCAAAAAATGCAGACGCTTATTACCACCGAGCTAATACTAAACGTAGTCTGGGAGATTTTGCCGGCGCGATCGCTGATTTTGAGACTACTATAAATTTTAAACCTCAATATCATCAAGCTTATAACGATATGGGTATTGTGCGCCTGAGAACAGGAGATATACCAGAAGCAATGAAAAACTTTGAAGCAGCTATACAAATAAAACCTAACTATGCTGAAGGTTATAATAATCGAGGTTTTACCAAGTTTAGACTAGGAGATCTTTCAGGAGCAATGGAAGACTTTGAAACAGCTATAGAAATTAATGCTAACTACGCCGAAGCATACAATAATCTAGGAAATTCTCGGTTTCAAACAGGAGATTTTCAGGGAGCAATGAAAGACTTTAGCGAAACTCTACGGATTCATCCCCAATACGTTCCTGCTTATAATAATCGAGGTTTAGCGCGTTTGAAATTAGGAGATTTTTCTGGGGCAACTACTGATTGCCATGAAGCGCTAAAAATTAATCCTAAATATGCTTTAGCATACTATAATTTAGGCTTGATTCACACTGAGATGGGTGATTTGGAGCAAGCTATTTCAGACTACAATGAGGTGTTACGACTGTACCCGAAAAAAATTGATGCTTATGTTAATCGAGGTCGAATTTATGTGCAGTTAAAAAACTATACCCAAGCAATTAGCGATTATACCAGTGCTTTGAGTATTAATCCTAACCTCCCTCACGTTTATTCTTTTCGTGGTGAAGGATATATTAAATTAGGAGAATTAGAAGCAGCTCTTGCTGATTTACATAAAGCAGCAGAAATTTATCAGGAACAGGGAAATCAAAAAGAGTACGATAAGGTTATGAATTTAATTAGGAGTCAGGAGTCAGGAGTCAGGAGTCAGGAGTGAAGTGTGGGAGGTGTGGGAGGTGTGGGAGGTGTGGGAGGTGTGGGAAGTGTGGGAAGTGTGGGAGGTGTGGGAGGCGTGATCCGTACAGGACTCAAAAAATGTAGGGTTGTAAATGTTCTAGCTCAGACAATGAATGAGCAATGCCTACACAAGCGCTCCCCTACTCCTCTACTCCCCCGCTCCCTACTCCCTATTTTCTAGAGATACCAAATGGCTTCTATAGATTCTTATCTTTAAATGCTAACACCGATGCTACCGGATTTGATATAACTTCATTCGTTTCCTATTCATCCGTGTCATCAGAATCACTGCTAACAATATTTGCATCAGATAACCTGAAGTAATCTACTAATTTTCTAGGAATATCAAGTATTATTGGCACTTTTAAAGAATACTCATACTGAATGGAGTCGGATCTTAATTCATGTACAACTCGTGCCCATCCTTCTCGTAGATGAGATTCATCTGTTGGCACTTTCTGTACAATAAGTTCCACTGGCGTTCCTTGATGTGGTCTCTGGGACCACTCATTAGGCAGTTGTTCATAGTAAATGGTTTTTCCACCTTTAATTTTTTGAGCTGCGATTAGAACGCCTTTATCAGTTTGATATTTACAACCATTTGAATAATCTGTTCCCATTTTATAAGGTTCAGATGAATATTTCTCCAAGTTATCTATTACCTCTTTCCAAGACTTGTTACCAGGATAATTTTTGAGCTTTTCTTTATCAACTACATTCTTCCAAGTTTCATCATATTTTACTTCTTTAAAAGATTCATCAAGCTTAGAAATATTGGCATTTTGTTTATCGACTCCACGATCTCCTAGACTTATGTAAATGAAATTATTAACTGGATAAAGTTCTGCACTTCCATAACCTGGATATAATTCTCGATCGAGAATAGAGTTTCTTTTCTCTTTCCAAATTTTATATGCTGTAGATACTTCTTGAGTGTTAGTTTTGACAATGACTATTCTCAGATTATCAAAAACAGATTTTGAACCAGTAGAAATAAAAGGTAGTTCATCTGAAAAACATTTTTCTGTAGATAAATTAGGAATTACTTGTCTAATATTGTCTTCTTGTACAACTAAAAGCACATTATTGCTAGAGTTTTCGCACAAGTTTTTCAGATTTTCAACAAAAAAACTGCGCACTTCTTGTAAGGCTGTATCTTTATTATTTTTCAATTCCACATATTCTAAATCGTCTGATGCCAGTAAAATTTGCGCCTCTTTAACTGACAAGCAATTTGTGTTATCTTGACTGTCTTTTTTATTGGCATTCATCAAAAGAAGAGAAATTTTTCCTGTGTCATTACTGATTTTTGTGATAACTGGCATAACTTTAGCAACATTATTAGATGCAGTTTTGCCTGTTATCCTCAGAACAAAAAAGCTGACAATTAATAGATTCTCTGGCGCCTTTAATTCTTCTTGATTTGTCAGTTTAACAGTTTCAAATTTTTTATGACAAGGAATATCTAACTGTCTAATTAGATCGCTAATTCCATTATTGACACGACCTACTATCTCTTCATCTTTTTCCTTTATTATCTTCTTTTCAGAAGTCTTTTTGTTGACTCTTACTTTGTCGTATGATGTGACAAGAAACTGACTAACTATACCAAGTTTAGATAGAATTTTAGTATTGATGGCTTTAGGGTCATTTCTGCCATTTTTGTATTCGGCATAATCAGCACCTTGAATAGCAATTAAAGCACAGTCAAATGAACAGTTATATTCATTAATCATCTGCGTAATTTCTGTTTCCCTCCTACTTATCTCTTCGGAATCATTTTGCTGACAGGAGCTAACAAATCTATTTGCTAAATTGTCAGATGCCCGAATAATATTGATAGGAAGTTTAACTTTACTTTCTTGATATACTTCATCTTTTAATTTATCAAATCCCTCTTGAACTTTTTCATACAATCTATTAAACTGTTCAGGAATTGATACTAAAATATTTATAGGTTTATTTTCTTGTGCAAATTGTATTAATGGATTTACTTCAGTTAAATGATTTTTCTTCCCTGAAACTCTAACATCGCACTCACTTAATAAATTTGTCGGTTCAAATTCAGGGAAAGTTGTAAATAAATCAAAAATCAAGCGTTTATCATGGGAATATAAACCAGCTTCAGGAATTTTCATTATCGTTGGTTTTTGCAATGTTGTTGTTTTTAAAACTAAAACATTCAAATTTCCAGTATCAAGTGGTTCAGAGATAATTCCATGCTGTGGAATAGCTGAAATAATTTTCTCTGGATCGGGGGTTAAATTATTTCCTTCCTCCAAACTGTTTAAAACATCTAAAACTTTGTTTCTAAAGATATATTCTCCACCTCGCTTAATTAAATTAATTACTTGTAAACTTCTATTAAATGGAAGTGTTTTCTCCCAGTAATTTGCAGGTGCTTGAATATGTAAACTAGCAGCAGAATTATACTTAGGTTCAAAAGGTTCAGTAATATAACGTCTTATTGACGGATGAATATAAATATTAGGCGTTGAATCAAAATAACGGCAACCAACTTTAAAGCTCAAACATAAACTACTTAAACCTTTTAATTGACCATTTTTTAAATGTGGTTTAGGAGGCCACTGTTGTATTTCTCCTGGATTTGGCGATTTAATAAACTTGTATTTTTCTCTACCTATAAGTATTGGTTCATTTTGAGAATAATTAACAATTTTCACAGCGATCGCATCAGCTACAGCTAGTTTCCAAGATAAGCTAGTCTTCTTAAAAGGAAAGTCAATTAAACTAATCTCTTGAGATGCTTCTATTGATTCTACTCCTTCTTGAAGTAGCTCATAATCTTCATCTGAAAAATCTTCTCGATTGCTAAATTCTACACTTAACCAAGATAATAAAACTAATTTTATAGACTCACTATCTATTGGTTCTCCATGAGACATTAACCAATATTGCCTCAAAATTTCGTTTTCTTCCCCAGCTATACCTTTACCTGTTGATAACGCACCACTAGATGCACGAATAGTATCATTTAATGATTTTACAGGAATGAAATTTTCTCGCGTAGCACGTCTATTTTTTTTCTTAATTTTCTTATAAATATCATTTAGATTCTTGAACAATTCCTCTGGAAATGATGTATACCAAATAGGTAATGTTTCGCTAATATCGAAACTATAAATTAATTCTTGTAAGATTTTTTTGTCACTCATAATGATTTTGTTCCTTGAAAGTAGTGTTCTAAACATCCGTTCTGCTTCCACGAAGGCGGAGCAAGTGCAGCAGCTATACTGCCGATTTTTGCGAGATGGATGTTTGATTTTTCTATTGTCCAATAGTTACAGCAGTTTCCCCCCAGCAGCTATACTGCCGATTTTTGCGAGATGGATGTTTGATTTTTCTATTGTCCAATAGTTACAGCAGTTTCCACCCAGCAGCTATACTGCCGATTTTTGTGAGATGGATGTTTGATTTTTCTATTGTCCAATAGTTACAGCAGTTTCCCCCCAGCAGCTATACTGCCGATTTTTGCGAGATGGATGTTTGATTTTTCTATTGTCCAATAGTTACAGCAGTTTCCCCCCTTTGATGAAATACATCTGCGCAGCAAGTGCGGCAGCTATATAAATACTTTCATGCAACAAAGCTACTCATAGTGGTAATAATTTGTATCTTTAACGTCTACAGAATCTCCCATCATAGCAATGAGAGATTTGTCAAATGGTTTGTACAAAGCACTTCCTACAGAATTATCTTTGTACTTCATAGCTTCATCAGCAATAGCGACAAGCAAGCTACTAGCAGCACTATCATAACTAGAATCTGTCATACCAGAAATTCTCCTTTGTGCTGTCTTTGGTGCAAATGCGCTATCAACAAAGTAAAGGTGGAAAGAAACACCCCCACGCACTGCTCTTCCTACAACTTGAGTAATCATAACTCGAAGAGTCGAAGCAATATCCGAGCGCATATCGAGTTCTGAAGTTGCCGTCAGTTTTGAGTATTGAATGGGTAATCCCATAATCTTGTCATAGTAATTTTTAGCATGAGTCCGATATTTTTTTCCTAAACTAGCTAGACTGGGATTATTTTCTCTTTCTTCCCTAAATACATATCTAGGGTGTTCCGAATTAAGAGCATCTAACGCCCAAGCATTCATAAACCCAATCAAAAGTAAAGGATCGTTCGGAACAGGAAAAGGTCTCGCTAAAAATACCACCACCCCAAAAGCTGCAACTCTTTCAGCATTCAGAATATTATGTCCTCGTTCAACTGCCAGAATAGGAGCAACCAAAATTTTAGCGTTCTCTATTTCCGCAAATCTTGAGACATCACTTCTTTGGATAAAATCAACATCATCACCTAAATTATCGCTATCCCTCCCTAGCGCTACAATTTTTACATTTTTGTCATTGTATTCTCTTTGCAATGCAGCAGCAACTATAGCACTATCTGCATAGGAACCTACTAAAAGTAAAGCTCGTTTTCTATCTCCCTCAACTCGATCTATCCAATTATCTATTTTAGTTTTATTGTTAGATTGAATTTTGCCAATATCTGTAGCTATTTGTTCTAATGCTTCTTGTTTATTGGGATTTCCAGATACTTTAATTGGTTGAGATGTATTTGCTCTTGAAGGTTCAAAAGATGTTTTTGATTCATTAATAATAGTATTAATACTTGATTCATCAGGACGAAGAACAATATTCACAGGAATTTGTAAATGATACTTTGATGAAGTTCCCGCCCAGGAAGTTCCTGACATTAATAGTACATTGCAACCAGGAATATTATTCCAAGTAAATAAATCATGGTAATTATAGAGCAAATGTCTGCCAACTCCAGAAAATATTATAACATCAAGTTTACCTGGTACTCTAGTAGATGAAATATCTTTAGTGTATTTAAAAAATTGTCCAGAACTGATAATTGGAGATGAAGGAAGCATTCTGGAAAATTCATCTGAAGATTTAAAGAATGATATATCATGGTCAATTTCAAAAAATTCTTTGTAGTAAGGAGCGTGGGAAAGTATTGATTTAATACAGTCATATAGTTGAGTAAAAAGAATTGCTAAATATAGCTTCTTACTTAAAATAGTCCTGTTTTCTAGATCTATTTCTACCTTTTTGATACCATTCAAAGATTCGAGCCAATCTACAATAGCAAGTAACGCTGCTTCTTTATCTATGACAATTCTGGCAATATCTTTTAATCCCCACACCATTTTCTTTAGCAGTTCAGAACTTAAAACTAAACTATCATTTATTGAATCTCCGGTGAAAACATTAAAAACAGTTTCCAGTATTTCTTGATTTTCAATTTCACCAGAAAAAAACCAATCTGATAATGTTTTAGCTACATCTTGAAAAAGTTGAGAAGGTCTAAAAAAACCAGAATTAACTAACCAATTTTCTAATGATTCATCATCTAATAAAGGTAAAATCCTGTTGGCTAAATTATCTGCTTTTTTAATATCAACCTGCCAATTTTCTACCATGGATTTCCGAAAAAGATGCCCGCGATTAGTTTCTTGATTGCGTTTATTTATAGTTGAAATCAGCCTAGTAATTACTGGAGTTTCTCCTTTGCCAAATAAATTTAAACTCGGACAAAATTCAGAATCAAAATAGACTTGAACATTATCAGATTCATCAAAGATTATTAGAGAGCTGGCAATATAGATTAATTCACCATATTTAATCCTATAAACACCCTTAATAAGTTGTCTGGGTACAGGTCATGTTCCTTTCGG
>NZ_JAAHHT010000286.1 GCF_010672085.1 Okeania sp. SIO3I5 | reverse complement strand
TTCCACCTTTTCTTAGTAACATAATTGTGTTGCCATTTTCTAAAGCATTAACAGCAACATTCCATTCTTTAAGGGCAGCAGTAGTAGTTTCCATAATTATCTGCTTCTAGCTACAAATTAAATAATTGATAGTTGGAAAATCTGGTTAATTATTGATTACCAAGCTAAAAATTGTACCATGTAAAACCAATTAGATGTTCCGGAAATTGCCCAAAGTCTAAGAAGTATTTGGAAAGCATCTATAGCATTTCTCATAAAGATGAGGTACAGTTACTATCCCCCTAAATCCCCCTTGAAAAGGGGGACTTTGAAGACTCCCCCCTTTTTAAGGGGGGCAGGGGGGATCTAAAACTGTATCTCACCAATTTGAGAAACGCTATAGTATATTTGGGAGGTAGAAGGTATCTTATGGCTTTTGGAGCGAGGGAAACTGAATAATACTCTTAGTTCAATGCCAAGATTGCAATACTTAAACCCCCCGAACCCTATTTATTGACTTTTTCAAAAGGTAAATAAGAGTGAGAAGAGTGAGGCTAAAAAGTTTCTCCCTAGTTAGTAACATGGTTAGGTATTAGTCATGCCTTGAAGGATTTTGAGCTGGAAAAAGGAGAAAAAAATACAAAGGATAGGTATAACTAATCTTGTCTACCTAAAACTACATATTGAGCTTGTGTATACTGAAATTGGTAGTGGTTCATACTAATGGTAGGGAGTATCCTAGTAGGGGGTGTAGCTACCCACCCCTGATCCTTCCCAGGAGAGGAATGTGGGGAGTGTGAGAAGAAATTAAAAAATAGATGTCTTCACCATTGCAATGGAGGACTGCCCTGAAATTAAGTGTCAAAAAAATACAGAAACAAAAACATGGCATTAAAAGTCTAAGTAGTATATAAGCCAAAATTAGTAAGCAATTGAATTTCAATACATTCAATACAATAGATGCATTTCTCATATCTCTAATCAAGAGATACAAATAAAAATTGAAAAATTTCTTTGTTCTGATTTAAATGAATATTTAATAATGTAAAATCCTATCTGGTGCGCTCATAACTACTGATAAAATTTTTAATATAAATAGCTTAGTATGTCAATTCAAATTCCAATTCCACAAGACTTCGGCGATCAGGAACCGGATATCCTGCGGCCACCAATTGATCCTAATGAATTTGGTGATGCAGAAGTTATAATCGACTCGGTTAATAATAGTAACGAATCGTTGTTTGGTACAAATAACAGGAATTTGATCCTAGGTCTTGATAGAAATGATAGGATTGAAGGTAGAGGTGACCAAGACACTATCTTTAGTGGCAAAGGTGAGGATAGTGTCTACGGAAATAATGATGATGATTGGATTAGTGGGGATCAGGGAAATGACTATCTACTGGGTAACCAAGGATCTGATACGGTTAGAGGTGGTCTCGGAAATGATAGTATACATGGAGGAAAGGGTAATGATTTGGTTAGAGGCGAGGAAGGAAACGACCTAGTTGATGGAGACAGAGGGTTCGACAATGTTAGAGGTGGTATTGGTGATGATACCCTCTATGGTGGGGGTGATGACGACTTAGTTCATGGAGAAGAAGACAACGATCTAGTTTTTGGAAATCGTGGAAATGACACGGTTAGAGGAGGTAGCGGTGATGATACAGCTTTCGGAGGCAAAGGGGATGATTTAGTTGAAGGTGGTTTAGGTAACGACATTTTACGAGGTGGTAGGGGTAATGATAGTGTTATTGGAGGAGAAGGCGACGATCTAGTTTTGGGAAACCGTGGAAATGATACGGTTAGAGGAGGTAGTGGTAATGATACAGTTTACGGAGGAAGAGGGGATGATTTAATTGAAGGTGGTTTAGGTAAGGACCTTTTGGAAGGTGGTAGGGGAGCAGATATCTTCCATTTTGAGTTTTTTGAGGATGAGACATTTACTTTTGATGGAACTCAGGAATTTGGTTTTGATACTCTCAACAGTTTTGTTCCTGTTGACTCAGGAGTTGATACTCTCACTGACTTTACTCCAGGAGAAGACAAAATACGACTTGATGCTA
This sequence comes from Okeania sp. SIO3I5, assembly GCF_010672085.1. GTDB lineage: Bacteria > Cyanobacteriota > Cyanobacteriia > Cyanobacteriales > Microcoleaceae > Trichodesmium. The sequence continues at coordinate 8,909 of NZ_JAAHHT010000286.1, read as the reverse complement.
ATAGTTTCGATGAGTTAATTGGTGTTGATGGTAATTTCGATCCGGATGAATTTACTACTCTTGCTGATTTTGCCCAAAACCCAGATGCAAATCTAGTCTACGACTCAGACCAAGGTTTAATGTACTATATTGATGAAAATGGCAATGCCATAGAATTCATACAATTAGATCCTAATCTAGATATTGGTCCTGATGATTTTGAAACAATATAAGCTCAAAGTTTGAAATTAATTTATAGCAGGGAACAGGGAACAGGGAACAGGGAACAGGGAACAGGAAACAGTTGGAAAAACATTTCCTAGTCTAAGATTCATCATTAGACTTCGTGGCAGTTGTCAGGGAATAGGGAATAGCGGTGCGACCCCGCGACGACGTTTTGCTGCGCGACATGTTTGCGGAGCATTCCCTATAAGAAAAAGCAAAGCTCCTCTGCAAGAGGCAAGTCGCAAGCAGTCAGATCCCGCGACGACGTTTTGCTGACGCAAAGCTCCGCTAACGCTGCGCGACATGTTTGCGGAGCATTCCCTATAAGAAAAAGCAAAGCTCCTCTGCAAGAGGCAAGTCGCAAGCGGTCAGACCCCGCGACGACGTTTTGCTGACGCAAAGCTCCGCTAACGCTGCGCGACATGTTTGCGGAGCATTCCCTATAAGAAAAAGCAAAGCTCCTCTGCAAGAGGCAAGTCGCAAGCGGTGCGACCCCGCGACGACGATAGTCGCAAGGGAATGCGCACTCCTGTGAGGGAATGCGCACTCCTGTGAGGTAATGCGCACTCCTGTGAGGTAATGCGCACTCCTGTGAGGGAATGCGCACTCCTGTGAGGGAATGCGCACTCCTGTGAGGTAATGCTGACCAAGAGATGGAATAGGGAATAGCGGTGCGACCCCGCGACGACGTTTTGCTGACGCAAAGCTCCGCTAACGCTGCGCGACATGAAAAGCGTTAGCGATAGCTACCGTAGTAAGAGGAAACTCCTCTGCAAGAGGCAAGTCGCAAGCGGTCGGACCCCGCGACGACGCCAGATAGCTTGCGGAACGCCGACCAAGAGAGGGAACGCGCACTCCTGTGAGGGAATGAAATTGTTGATTTCATATCTTGAATGGATTTCATTTTTGATTTTTGGGCGTTGGTAATTTGAGGTATGATATCTTGTCCGGATCAGAGCGCGATAGAACTAAGAGTCTGTTTACACGACCAAAAAACTTTCTCCTTCTATTCCTCTTTCTTCCCTCATTTCTCCTGTACGGACTTTCCGGACGGAAAACCCCTACGACTCCTGACTCCTAAGTAATTAAGATTAATATCATACACGCGCTTTACCAACGCCGATTTTTGGAGAGATCTAATTGGGTATTAATTTTGATATTGCGCTTGCTTGTATTTCCACCCGTAGGCGACATGATAATTAGTTCTCCTGTGGCACTCTTTTCAAATCTTAGGTTGTCATTTTCTTGGGCATTGTTGCCAAAATTGTTCGTCTGTTAAGTCAATTTTTAACTCTAATCTTGGTGGTAAATAAATTGTGCTAGTTTCCATTAATTATTCATCCTTAATCTGGTGAACTTTCTGTTAATTCAATGGCACTTTGATAAGCTGCTACAGACTCATCAAGTTGCCCTATTTCTTGCAAAGCATTTCCTAACAAATGGTAAATTTCTGCCAGTTCTATATTATCCTCATTTTCAGAAGAAATTGGTTGAATTTGACTAACCTTTAATTCAATGATTTGCTGATAACAAAATATCGCTTCTTGCCATTCTTCTTTTTCTGCTAGAGCTTTACCTAAACCATAGTAAGACTCTATAGATTCAGGATTTAACTCTACTACTTGTCGATAATATTTAACTGCTTCATCCCAGTTTTCTTGAGAGCTAAAAATTTCCCCTAAACTATAATGAGCTTCCCACAATTTAGGATCTAATTTAATAGCTTGCTCAAAACAAGTTATTCCTTGCTCTGTTTTACCTTCTTCTATTAAACCTTTACCTAAAGTACAAAACTCTTCGGGAGTTGCCCAACTGGGATGTTGGATGAGAGCATTGCAGGATAACTCCTCAGCTTCATCAACTTTTCCTTGAGCTAGCAATACTTCAACTAAATTGCGATAACCATCTTTTAAGTCTGGCGCAAATTTAATTGCTTTTTGGTAAGCAGTTATAGCTTCTGAGTGTCGCTCCTGTTGAACATATAATTCTCCTAAACTGACATAAACTTCGGCAAAATTTGGCTTGAGTTCTAGACATTTTTCATAAGCAGCGAGCGCTTCTTCTATTTGATTCATCTCTACCCAAGTTTTACCCATTATTTGATAAGCAACGGCGTCAGGTTTCAGAGAAATTATTTCCTCACAAGTAGCGATCGCCTCATAAAATTTACCGTTGACAAGATTTGCCTCTGCTTCTTTTATTAAGTCTGCTTGATTAACTTCAGGCAACTTCTCTTTTCTTTTTTTGTCTAGAGATGAGTGCAAAATATCTTCAGGATTAATAATATTTTGAGGTTTACTGCTGTTAACTTTTACCTCTGCTGTCTTATTACCAATCTGTTTAGCTTTTTGCTCGTAAATTTTAGCTTCATCTAATTTACCCTGACGCTTCAAAGTTGCAGCTAAATTATGATAAGCAGCAGCATAATTTGGGTTTAATTTAATTGCGCGTTGATAACAGAATATAGCTTTAGTAAATTGACTTTGACGACACAGGGTATTACCTAGATTTAGATATTGTTCGGGGGCGATCTTTTCTGGTTCCAAAGTATACGCTTGATACCAACAGTCTGCTGCTTCTGATTCTTTACCTACCTGAGTCCATGCTTTAGCTAAGTTACGATATGCTCCTGCAAAATCTGGTTTGAGATTTATCGCTTTCTGATAACAGGGTATTGCCTGCTCCCACAATTCTTCCTGTGCATACAGACTACCCAGGTTGGCATAAATTGAAGCATCTTGACTATCAAGAGATATAGCTTTTTGGTAATTTGCTTTCGCTTCCTGACGTTGACTAGCACTACCCATTTTTTGCTGGATATTGCCTAAAATTTTGTAAGCTTTTGCTAAGTCTGGTTTGACTACAATTGCTTGTTTACATTCGGCGATCGCTTGTTCATATAATCCCTCTTTCTTATAAGCGGTTGCCCTTTGAATACAAACATTTGCTAGGGCAATCTCTGACTTTTTAACATCGACAAGGTGAGCATTTACTGGTATAGCTTTTTGTTTGGTGTTTTCTATTTGTTCAGTAGGGGATAAAGTCTGTGTTCTATCTATTTTTTCTTGTGTTGCTTTTTGCTCGCCATTAACGTTAGTATTGCTTAAATTTGTTTCATCATTTAATACTAAGTCTGCAGTCAAAAATCCTGTTGTATCTTTTGTCGGCAACTCTATTTCTGATTTTAAAGGAAAAGAATTATTTTCACTCTCAAGTCTGGGCATATTTGGAGATGGTTCTAAACTTTTTCTTGATAATTTATTATTGGCGTTGAAAACCGAAGTTATTCCCATAAATAACTTCTGGAAAAATCTATCACAATGTTTGAATATTTCTTGAAAAGTACCAGACTTTCTTACTACCTTACTATCGCGTTGGTTAATTTGATGCTCGTTTCTTACTAAATCATATTTATCTCCTATACCATCCTGCAAACTTTCAATCTGAGAATTTAGATAATCATTATTCGGATAAATTTGAGATTTTGAATTGGAGTTTTGATGCTTGTTTTTTACTAAATCATATTTATCTCCTATACCATCCTGCAAACTTTCAATCTGAGAATTTAGATAATCATTATTTGGATAAATTTGAGATTGTGAATTGGAGTCTTGAGCATAAGATTTAAGTTTTAAAGCTTCCCCTAATTTTTGATTTGCCACTGTTAAATTGGGATTACTTTTTACCGCATCACAGTAATATGATATTGCTCGATCTACCATATTCTTTTGCAACATAGCATCGCCCAGAATCAAATATTCTTCTGCCGTTGCTTTTTCTGGTTTTAGAGAATAACTTTGCTGCCACAATTCAGATTCTTTTGACTTTTTACCAACATTAGTTAATGCTGTTGCTAAATAAAGGTGAACATCTGCCATATTTGGATTTATTTCCAAGGCTTTTTGATAACATTTGATTGCTTCTTGCCACTGTTGCTGTTTTCCGTACAAACTACCTAAATCTCGATAAATTTCTGGGTCTTTTGGTGCAATAGATATAGCTTTTGTATACCACTGCCAAGCTTCTGCTGGTTGATCTTGATTTTGTAGCATTTTGCCTAATTGTTTATAAGCTTCTACAGCATCTTGATTTACAGTTTGGTTGATTAATTTATTGTTATTTTCTGGGGATATTTCTAGCTTTTTTTGTTCCGTTTGATGACGATTTATTCTAGCTGAGTTTATGGGAAATACTGGATTTACAGAATCTAAATAAGGTGTTTTTTTCCCTGATTTATGATTAAATTTTGAGGGACTTGTTATTCCTAATTTAATCGCTTTTCGGTAACAGATATTTGACTCTTCAAAATCCCCGTTTTGGGATAATGCTTCTGCCAGATTTTGATATGCTATTACGGAATTAGGATTTAATTTTAGAGCGCTACGATAACAAGAGATAGCTTCTGTTAATTGCTTTTGTTGCAGCAGAGTATTTCCTAAATTTATATATTCTCGTTCTGTAATTTTTTCAGGTTCTAAACAGTAAAGTTGATATTGATAATTTGCTGCCTCTGAAACTTTGCCTAATTTTTGATATGCTTTGACTATATTACGGTAAGCTGCAGTTAAATCTGGTTTGAAATAAATTGCTTTTTGATAATAATCAATTGCTTCTTGCCATTGTTGTTTTTTGGCATAAAGAGTGCCAATATTAACATAAGCTTCGGCAAAATCTGGTTGAATTTTTATAGCTTGCAAATACCACTTAAAGGCTGCTTTCATCTGCCCTTGATTTTGGATAATAATACCCATTGTTTTGTAAGCTTCGGCAAAATCTGGTTGATTTTTTATCGCTTCTTCACAAGCTACTTTAGCTTCATCTAATTTCTTTTCTTTTAAAAAAAATAGAGCTTTTTTATGGGATTTAGCAGTGGTTTCTGCCAAGTTAACATTGGATAGCATTTTATCGTTTACTGCAGTTCTAGTTGTATTGTATTCTTCCTCTTTTTGGGAAGATACAGAGGGATCAATTTTGGCATTAGACACTTTTTGATCAAAAATAGTCATTTATTGATAAGTTTTTCCAGTAGGGGAAAAATTGTTTTTTTTATAAGAATCTATATTAATTATACTTGCCTGGGATAGCATTTTTTCCAGTTTACCCAAATTAATAGTAATATCTTCAGTAAGAGGATTAGGATACATAATTTGGCGGAGAGGATAATAAGAATATTCATCTCCCATCAAGTAGTAATACTTTAATCCTAATTGTTGGCTAATGACCCAGTAATAATGTCTAATATAGTTAGGAGACACTAATTCAATCACGGTAGTTCCTGGTTGACAAAACATAATATTTGTCAATCCACTACCGTGAGGAGAAACTATTACTTTTGCATTAGCAAATAATCTTACTTGTTCTACAACAGAAAGAGTTTCTAATTCGATGGTTATAAAGCCATATTGACTTAATAAATCGACTATTTCTTCTTCATTAATAACTCTTCTATGTTTAGCTTTATTCCTAGTGATATAAATCCTTGCCATATCGGCAGAAGCTACTTGATTATTTAGTTTTTCTCCTAATACCAAATCATCTTTTAAAGAAGGCAAAAGGAAATTGTCAGAAGAGGATTCATATTCCTCCTGAAAAGGAACAACTGAACTCGTTTCAGTTGAGGATTTAAACTCTTGCTCCCGCTTGCCAGAAGTACCAGGCAAATTCCCTTCTTTCCTCGACTTTTCTACTTCTCCCTTCTCATTAAAAAATGTTTGACGATGAAATTCCAGAGCAAATCTTTCTAGCCATCCTAAATGCCCAGAAAAAGACGGAACTATTAATTTTTTAGCTTGAATATAAGGATGGCGATCGCTCTCCAGAATTTTTTCTTCTGGAATTCCTAAAATCCGGAGAGTTTCTTTTTGAAATGGTTGTTGAATACTATTAATTAAAAACCAATCTATTTGCTCCAAATTTATACCATTACGTCTTAATATTTCAATCCGGGGCAATATGTCTACCATCCAATGAAAATAAACATTTCCTGATAACCCAGACAAAACTGCTACCGTACCGTTTATTTGCTCTAAAGGCGGTAATTTTTCTGTAGTAAAAAACCGATGGTTCTTAACATCATATTTTTCACATCCTGGTAACTGCCCAGGATATTCGCGAGAAACTTCAGCTAATAATTGATTATTGTCATTAATAATAGCGATAGCATTACAAACCATCCAATTATTTTTTTGCGGAACTATCCATGCTCTACCATTTTCTACCTCTATGAAAAACTTTGGTATTTCTGGAAAATCAACAGATGAAATATTTTTATATGTTTCTATTTCAGAAATTGAAAAAGTATGAATACCATTTCCTAAATGAATTGTTTTAAGTTCTTTAAAAATTCGCTTGAGACAAGATTTGCAATTTAATCCCTGACATTCAGTTTCAGGAATTGTATCGTTGCTACCCTCTAATTTTTTAGAAAACTTAGGGGTATCGTCTTGGGAATTAGGTGTGAGGAAATAAATAGTATTTTTTCCACCGAAATTCCCTGTCTTAGGGTTAAAAACGTCATTGTTTAAACGGCGGATAAATTTGCTTGGAGATTCAATGCCAAGCAAATTATCCTCATCTCCTAGTTCAACAGTTGTCGATAAAGATTCTGCCTCTAACTCTAGATTAAATATACTTTTAATACCCTCTGCGTTGGAAACTTCTGAAAAATTATTTCGTGCTGCTAAAACTTTTTCTAATGCTTGCTTGAGCAAGTAATTATCAGGTTCAACAGCCAAACCCAGACGGTAAATTATAATAGCAGTATTAAAACGTTTTTGTTTAGCTAAACTATCGCCTAATCTTAGATAAAGATCGACATTAAATTGCTGAAACTCTAATCCTTTTTTGTAATAATTCTCAGCTTGCGAATATTCGCCATACTCAAACAAGACATTGCCTAAATATAAGTAGATTAAACTTAATTTTTTTCTAAGTCCTGCTAAATCCAATTTCTGGTTAATATCTAATTTTTGTAGTCTTCTGAGAAATTGACCACAAGCTATTCTTGCTTTTTCTAAATCATCTAACCCAGTTAATAAATCTGTTTGTTTACAATAACTTTCCACAAAAGGATTATTGCTAATTATCTTTTGCAAATAAGGTATTGCCGCTTCAACTTTCCCTAATTCCAAGAAAGAAAAACCACAGTCACTATAGACAGAAATATTTTCCGGTTGCTGTTTAATTACTTCCTGAAAATGAACAATAGCTTTTAAGTGTAAACCTTCTTTTTGATAAGCTTTACCCAGATGATAACGACCTAGTATTAATCCAGGATTTAATGCCAAAGCTTGCTGATAATTTGCAATAGCTTTTTGTACCTTTCCTGCTTCTAAAAATGCCTTACCCAAATCCTTGTAGAGAGTCGCATCATCTGGTTTTTTCGTAATAGCTTGCTCCAGAATTTCTATAGCTTCCTGATATCTACCTTCCTTAACTAAAATACCGCTCCAGTTTTGATAAGCCTGAATTTGAATTAAAATATTAGCAGTGCTATTTTCCCATAAATTAATAACTTTTTGATAATTATAAATAGCTTGCTTTAGTAAACCTTGTTGTTCTAAAACAATAGCAAAATTATAGTAAGCTTGAATATCCTTTGGGTAATAAGCGATCGCTTGTTGATAGTGACTAGAAGCTGCTAGTAAATTTTCCTGATGGTGAAAAATTATCCCTAAATTATAGTGAACAAAAGGGAGATTTGGTACCAAAGTCAATGCTTCTTGGTATAAAGATATAGCAGCTTCAGACTTCCCCTGTTTTTGATATAAAAATCCTCTTGATGCTTTTTCTTGAGCTAACCTCAAACTTTCTGGAGACTGATTGTTCATAATTTTGGTAGTAGGACATAATAATAAGTTTTATCACAAAAGGCAGAAGTCAGAAGTCAGAAGGCAGAAGGCAGAAGAAAAAATCTTGCATTGCAAAGATTAGGACATCAATCAATGTTCAAACGAAGTCATATCATGTCCGGTAGCATTGTTTGTGTATAGAGTTAAGTCACAACTGGAAGAAACCCTGCTGACTTCTGACTCCTGACTCCTGACTCCTCCATTTTTATTTATAACTATTCAACCGGACATGATATCAGGGACTACTTCTGACTTCTGACTTGCGCGTAGCGCTATACAAACCCGCTTTCTCCGCTTTTTTATACCGATACTACCGGATTTGATGGGTGCATCTCATATTTGCCAAAATACTTTTTTCCTATTTCCTATTCCCTATTCCCAGTTAAGTGTTCCCTGTTCCCTATGCATCAATAAATTTTTGGCTTTCTTCTTGCATTGAGATGCACCCGATTTGATATGAGACATCTCCAGATAATTATGGCTTGCTGATTAAATCTAAAAGCATTTACAGATAAAGGTTTTAGCCTTTTTAAGTCTGAAATACCTTGATTTTCAGCTCTTCATGCTCATGCATGTTAGGATTTTGGGTTGACTATGGCCCAAAAATAATATAGAATCCGGTTATATAATATATCTTCATAATTCTATCTACACTTTCTACTCCCCATCCCCCCATCCCCCATCCCCCCATCCCCCCAACTATATAACAAGTATTCAACCGGATCTTATATAGAACCCATTTGATATCTCTAGAAAAGAGGGAGTAGGGGAGTGGGGGAGTAGGCATTGTTCATTCATTGTCTGAGCTAGAATATTTACAACCCTACATTTTTTGAGTCCTGTACGGACTAAACT
>NZ_JAAHHT010000285.1 GCF_010672085.1 Okeania sp. SIO3I5 | reverse complement strand
TAGGCTCTCACTCACACACACTGAAGCGATATAGCTGCCGAATGAATGTTCTACGCTACTTTCATGCAACAAAGCTTTCTATAGCTATTCCCTCCATACCTGTTCCCTCCATACCTGTTTCCTAAATAGGGCTTGCTGATTAAATCTAAAAGTATTGACATTAATCATGGTTTGAGCTTTTTTAGGTCTTGAAAATGTACAAGGTTTTCCTTAATCAAGAGCTGCATAAAGTGAGGATGAAAGAGTTAACTATTGGCAGAAAAATCAAGGGATAATTGTTCCTCCTGTCTTGTCTAAATTCCCCATTCCTCCTGTCTCCTGTCTCCTGTCTCCTGTCTCCTACCCTTACTCTTGTATACTTTTTCAGCAAGTCCTAAATATATGTACCTCATAACAACTCAAAGCGCTATATTTATTGTATTTACTAACATATTTTTGTAGAATTTTGTGAATTGTCTCTGAAAAACAATTTTCGACCAGTTATGACAAACAGTTTGATTCAACCTGAGCAAAATTTCGCTATTTGGGCAATTCTTCTCTCGGCAGCAACTATTGGTTTTTGGTCAGAACAGAAAATGTGGGGTGCAAGTATATCTGGTGCTGTCGTAACTATGGTAGTAACATTTTTTCTGTCTAATTTAGGAATTATACCTTCTGATGCTCCTGCTTATAATGTAGTCTGGTCTTTTCTAGTTCCTTTTTCTATTCCTCTGCTTTTATTTCAAGCTAATATCTTACAAATTATCCGTGAATCTGGGCGAGTTTTGATTGCCTATTTTTTAGGTGCGTTGGGAACAGTTTTGGGAACTATAATTGCATATTATTTAGTTCCTATAGGTGAGTTAGGTTGGAAATTAGCTGGTGTTTTCTCTGCTACTTATATTGGTGGGTCTGTAAATTTTTTTGCTACTGCTCAAATTATCGAATTAAATTTAGATTCGGGAGATTTATTAGCAGCAGGAACAGCAGCAGATAATTTGGTTATGACTTTGTTTTTTCTGCTGTTGTTTACTTTACCTTCTCTGAAATGGGTAAAAGAAATTTTTCCTGATAATAATTTGGCTCAAGATACAAGCTTTTTAGAACAAAGTAACAAGAGTTTTCCTGAGTTAGGAACACAAGAATTATCGGTTATAGATATGAGTCAAGCATTAGCTATTAGTGGAATTTTAGGTGCATTAGGCGTTAGTATTGCTAGTTTATTAGGCATTTCTCAAGCAGCAATTTTATTCACGACTATTTTAATAGTTTCTCTAGCCACAATATTTCCCCAATATTTAGGAAAATTAACAGTAGCAGACCAAATTGGTACTTTGTTAATGCAGATATTTTTTGCCGTAATTGGAGCTAGTGCTAATATCTGGAAAGTTATAGAGTTTGGACCTGTTTTATTTATTTTCGCTGGGGTAATTTTGACTATTCATTTACTTTTTCTCTTACTAGCTGGCAAATTATTGAACTTAGAATTGCCTGAGTTAGTTGTAGCTTCTAATGCCAATTTGGGAGGTCCTACTACTGCTGCTGCTATGGCAAAAGCGAAAAATTGGTATAAATTAGTAACTCCTGCCATTCTTTGTGGTATTCTTGGCTATGCTCTAGCTACTTTTTTTGGAGTTAGTTTAGCTAATTTTTTGCGTTAAAAAATAGGGGAAGGAGTCATTTCAGTTATCAGTTATCAGTTATCAGTTATCAGTGAACCTCCGACTGAAGTCGGAGGCTTGAAATACTGAATTAAATATTTTTTTCATCCCCTTAAAAGGGGAGGCTTTAGACCTAATTTTTTGGTAAGGAAAAAGGAAGAAGGAAGAAGTTTTAAGAGAAGGAAAAACGTTAAATATGCTGGATATTTTCCCATCTTTTACACAAACAATACCAACGGACATGATACAGCGGATTCCATTTGAGTATGGTACAGATATGACAGCCTAGAAGGCTGTGTTACGAAGGTTTGATCGTGAATATTTGTACAACATAAACTTCGAATCCGCTGTATTAGTCTAAAAGGATCAAAAAGTTAGCATTTTGGAAAAAAATTACTCCCCTACTTTCCTACTCCTTAAAGAAAAGAGACTTTTTCAGCAAATCCTAATTACTACTGCCTACTCCGTAAAACAATTGAAATTCATCAAATTTCACTACTTCAGAATTAGGTTCTCTAAATCCTAATTACTACTTCCTACTCCCTAAGCTTAAATTCATCAAATTTCACTACTTCAGAATTAGGTTTTCTTGTATCAAAATAGTAACTACTAACTGTTCCTGTTTCGGTCTCAAAAATACTAAAAGCTGTAATATCATTACTAGCAATAAAAGGTTGAGGTTTACCATTTTCATCTAGCAAAGGAGCAATAGTTGGAATTATCGGTTCTAAACCATTGGGATTGCCAATTTCAGCATATTTTTCCTGATAATTTACAGGCACATTTCGCTTTTTATCTCCTAGATAAGCTCCATAACTATTACCGACATTTGATGTTTCTAGAAAGTTCATTCCACTCGGACTAACAAAACGATTCCAAAGATGAGAATGTCCGTAAAATACTAACTGAACACCAGCAGTTTCTAATAATGGTAAAACATCTCGAATAATATAGTCATTTTGTTGGGGATATTCATAACGAATCATGGTAATTTTACCATTTTCATCTCTGTCAATATATTGGATAGGATTAGTATAAGCAGGAACAACATTTTCACCGAGAGAATGAGGCGGATGGTGAAACATTACTACTTTATATTTTGCTTGTTGAAATTCCTGACTTGCTAGTTCTTTTTCTAGCCAATTATATTGTTGGCTACCTTTAATAATAGGTTCAAAAATATGTTGACCGTAACCCCATTCAGCGGGATTATCAAAATCTTGTTTCCGTTCCCGATATTTGCCTCTAACATTATCATCTAAACCGGGACGTCGCCAGATATTTGTGATATATAAAACTACTAAACGTACATCCCCAAAAGTCACAGCATAATAATTTTTTTGCTCCGAACTATTTTGAGGAAGAGTAAATATTTCTTGGTAAGTGTCTGTATTAAAAGAATTATTTTTTAACCAGGTATCAGGATTAATATTTTGAGGATTTTGTGGATATAAATTTTTGGCAGTTTGTCTAGGGTAGGGCTGACTAAATTGAGAGTTCAAAGAAATTTCCATGGAAAATATGCCCATAACTTCATGATTGCCAATTGCTGGAAAGAGAGGCATATTTTGAATTAATTCTCCACCTCTATAAATAGTCTTTTGACCATTTTTTTCTAATTCATAATTAGCTCTACCTTGGAGATTCGGAAAAAAAGCATTGCCTCGATTATCATCAAACCATTCTGAGGCACGGTCGGGAATATTAATTAAGTCTCCAGCAAAAAAAATAGCGTCTAATTTATCAAAAGTTTCTGTTACTTTTTGCAGATTTGCCGAACTCATTGGTTTTAATTGATGGTCTGAAGTTAGGAGGATTTTTAAAGGTTTACCTGGAGTTGGTTTAGCAGCTAAAGTAAAAATTTTACTCCTCATATTTTCGCCATTTTCCTTTTCGCTAATAATTCGGTATGGCACAGAATTATTAGGACTTAAACCAACAACTTTTGCTTCATGTCGCCAGATATCTCGCATCATAGGTTGTTGATAAATTAAACCTTTTTCTGTTTGTTTGCCAACAAAAGAATCTTGGTCTTCACGAGTGTGACTAAGTTTAGTAGTATTTGCCTCAACAACCTGATTCAAATTTTCACCATAAACTACAAAATTTCGTTTGCTAGGAAATTCAGTAAACCAAACAACTTGTACAGAATTTTCTGTCGGAGCTTGGAGAAATGGGTCCGTTAAAAATTCCGATTCAGGTTCTAGAGAATACATAATTATAAATATGAAAATAACAACAATAATTAAGATACCAAAAATCCAGGGATTACGATAAGAATCTCTAGGATTTTCAAACGCTTCTGGAGGAGGATTCAACATAGAAAAAATTAGATAATTTTCTTTGTGTACGGGTTTGGAGACCAAACCCCTACAATGAAACATTACAACCTATTTAGGATTGTTATATTTACTTTTATTAGGTTATTATAACTTGAACTATAATTATGAATTTATGGTCAGAATACTATAAAAAAAATACTTTGTCAATTCCTAGTAAATTTTGTCGATAATTTACGCATCTATGAAAAATAATCCCAAAATAAATATTATTGCTATAGCCAAATTTTGAGGTGATAATTATGTATAAAAAAATTGAAAACCCACACATTCTAGAAACCATTCTTAATCATACAAGTTTGACTAGCATGAGCAAAAATTAAAGTCGTTGGTATAGTCAACATCCTGCTAATATGGTTCCATTTATTCGTAAAGGAAAAGTGGGAGATTGGAACAGGACTTACGCAGAACCACCATATCTAGTAGAGGGCGAATGGCATTCGCCCCTACAAATGGTGTATAATTCGGTATGCGTGCGTAAGTCCTGTGGAAGTCACATTTCTCTGTTTCTCAAACTCAGAGATTAACTGAAAAATTGAGGATGAAAACTGCTGGTACTGAAGCTGAAAATTTATGGCAAATTCCTGAATAAGTAGGTTGGGGTTAAAAATTGTCGTTATGATAAGGTAGGAGGCAAAAGGCAGAAGTTATCAGGTAGGAGGGAAGAGGTTTTTGAGATTTTTACTTTTCGCTACATACTTTGATTTTTTTCTACCTATCTACTTAGTTCTGATTGTTGTTCACAGAAAAGTAAGAGATGAGAAACAGATAAATCTGACTTCTTACAGCAGTTTTCATTTCAGTAGACCACAGTAGGGACGTTCCATGGAACGTCTAATGAAGTTACGCAAACCCCAAATATGGTAGTAACTCGATATGAGTTGTACGATGCAACATTGACACAACCACTGCTGTTTCAAACAAAAAAATACAAACCAGCTCCAGCAGGAGACTATGAATTTAATATTAATCCACAGCAGAGTCGAGTAGTCAGAATTTCAGAAAATATTGCTAACATTGGAATACGACACCTCATCCAGAGTGCAAAAAGTTGATTGAACAAACAAAATGGGAGATAGAATTTGAAAAATTAGAATCTGATGTTGAACGCTTTATAGAAAATCTGGCTAAACTGTTACAATTAGGAATTTATTCAGCCCATTTACTCGGTGCATTAGGAAAACACATTTCTGCTAGACGACAAGCTAGTGTTGACTTAGAAACAAATTTTCCGTTAATTCCTCCAATTGATTTCAATGCCTTACTTCCTAATTCTCCGGTTGGATCGGTGACTAGCGCTCAATATGTGAAAGGACAACTAAAAATATATTGAGGTATTGCTGTAGGTAGGGCACTTTTAAACAGTCTTATCCTTTTCATGTGCAACTAGAGCCTACATTATTGATTGAGCCACCACCAGATCAAGCTAAAGCAGTCGCCTATGATAGTGAATTTTTCTATTGCCCTGTTGTCGATGATGCTGGCTCTCCTATTTGGATATCTGGCAGTCAGGGAGATGACCGCTTAGAAAATATTAGTCGCATGATTACAGTTCTTTGTCGAGCCGGCAAACAAAGTAGGGCACTTATAGATCGATTTCAGGATTACTTGAAGGTGAGCTTCCTCCTAAGACAGACACAGAAAATCCTAAGAAAAACAAAGAAAAAGAATTAGAATTTATACAATTACAACAATTTCTCACCAAGCGAGCAAATAATTTAACTCTTCGCGTATGTTGCCGTACTGAAGAAGTAAGAGAAGCTATTAAACGAATTGCTAAACATTATTTTGGAGATAGTTTAACCTTAGAGTTTCACTCATCAGCAGATGAGTCGTTTTCAACCTTGGGTATCAAAAGGATATGAAACAGAAACTGATAAGGATGGTAAGCCAATCATTGGAAAAGATGGAAAAGCAGTCAGAGAAAAGGATTTGTCCGGTAAGAGTATCCCCAAAGATATTTTGAAACCTCCATTGCCGACTAAAGGTTGGAAAGATCCACAAACTCGCGCTCATAATATTCTAGCTACTCCATCACCTGAAAATTTTAAACTGCATCATGCCATTACACACCATCTCCGCACCTGCCATTGGTGGACTGACGCTCAATCTAAATATCCTTTACTACTCTCATTAGCTGAAAAGCTGAAAGAATGGTGTTTTAATGATGCTGAGTCAGAAGATACAGACTAATTTTTTGATATAGACAGAAATTATGCCAAATAGGAAATAATATCCCGCCTGTAGGGGCGAATGGCATTCGCCCTTACTCTTTGATAAATGGCATTCGCCCTTACTCTTTGATAATTTTTCTTCAAATAAACCCAACAAATGTGCTATAAAAAAAATGGGAATTATTTTAAATCCCTACAGCGTTTTTCAGATTGCTAAACCACATCGTTATAACTAAAACTCTGTAAGGGCGAATGCCATTTGCCCCTACTGTGTGAGTTTTTCAGATTGCTAAACCACACCGTTATAACCAAAACCCTGTAAGGGCGAATGCCATTCGCCCCTACGGTGTGGGATTTACTGAAATGAAAACCACTGTAATTGTCAAAAAAAACAATTTTAATTTAATTACAATGATTTCACAAGAAAATACATTGAACATACAAGAAATAGAAGCTATTGTCGGCAAAGACAATATTAGTTTATGGGAAAATCTAAATCCAACAAAAAAACAACAGATCTCACGGGCGATCGCTCCCAACAACACCATTAACTGTATCGTCTATCCAGAAACTCAAGCACAACTATCTGATGTTGTTACTTGCTGTGCCAAAAATAACTGGGCGATATTAACTTGCGGTAATGGTAGTAAACTCCATTGGGGAGGGTTAGTGAAAATAGATCCAACTACTCACGACAAGGGAATAATAGTTGTAAGTTGCGATCGCCTCAACCGTCTGATCGAACACGCTGTCGGTGACTTAACTGTTACTGTGGAACCGGGAATGAAATATTCGGAATTACAAACGACTCTGGCCAAAACAGATCAATTTTTTGCCATCGATCCTGCTTATCCAGAAACTGCAACTATTGGCGGTATTGTTGCTACTGCTAACAGTGGTTCTCTACGTCAACGCTATCGGGGTGTGCGAGATATGTTACTCGGTATTAGTTTCGTCCGTTCAGATGGAAAAATTGCTAAAGCAGGAGGACGAGTAGTCAAAAATGTTGCAGGTTACGACTTAATGAAATTATTTACAGGTGCTTACGGTACATTGGGTATTATTAGTCAAGTTACTCTGAGAGTTTATCCTATACAAGAAGCATCGGGAACTGTGGTTTTAGTAGGAGAAAAAAATAACATTGCCACCGCAACTCAAACTTTATTATCTTCTGCATTAACACCTGTTGCTGTTGACTTACTTTCAACTAATTTAGTTAAAGAATTAGACTTAGGTGAAGGCGTGGGATTAATGGTAAGATTTCAAACCATAATAGGTAGTGTTGAAGAGCAATCACAGAAATTATTAGAAGTGGGAAATAGTTTGGGTTTAAATTCCACTCGTTACCATGATAATGAAGCAGAATTATGGGATAAATTAAAACAGAAAATTTGGCATTCTCAGGAAAATACAGAAGTAATTTGTAAGATAGGAGTAATGCCTAATAAAGCAGTAGAAACTTTAAATCAATTAGCTATAGAAACAGGTTTGGGATTAATTCATGCAGGTCTTGGTTTAGGAGAATTACGCTTTAATTCTGTTACTCCTGAAACTATTTTAGAATTACGTCGGTGGTGTGAATCTATAGGTGGATTTCTGACAGTTTTAGCGGCGCCATTAGAGATGAAACAAAAACTTGATGTTTGGGGTTACAATCAAAATGGTCTTGATCTAATGCGGCGAATTAAACAAAAATTTGACCCCAAAAATATTCTTAATCCTCATTCTTTTGTTGGTGGAATTTAGGGGAGCAGAGGAGCAGGGAGAAACAGTGCTATTTTGTAGTAGTGCGTCAAGCTTGAAAATGTGGGTTAAAAAACCTAACCCCCCAACCCCACAACTATCCCCCCTTACCCCCCTTTGAAAGGGGGGAGAAACTCCCCTCTCCTTGCAGGAGAGGGGTTGGGGGAGAGGTCTTCATTTACTCAAATTTACCCACATTTTAAAGTTAGACGCGCTACTACTGTGCTCTACTGAAATGAAAACCGCTGTCAAATCTACTTCCTAATTACCTGATTTGGAAATTATCCTCAGTAATAGTAGGCGCACCATCAAGTTGAGCAAAGATACTCAAGTCACCATTGAAGTTACCTCCAGCTAAGTAGAAAAGAAAACCAGATTCTTCACTGTAGACAATGAAAGCATCAGAGTCGCTTACCTCATCGTCTGTTGCAACTATTTCAAAATCACTATCAACACTGAAACCAATGCCAGCATTACTCTCAAGGTCAGTAAAACTTGAGCGATCTAGAAGAATTCGATCGCCTTGGTTTCCTGCTTCATCTGGTCTGAGGTCTGGTTGGAAATCAGTGATTAAATCAATCCCCAAATCTTCTTCTTCAAATGGTTGATTGCTATTATAGATGAAAATGTCAATGCTCGCTCCACCACTCAGGGTATCAAATCCTGGACCGCCATTGATGCGATCGCGACCTTGACCGCCATTTATCTCATCATCACCGTCACCACCAAATAGGTGATCGTTACCTTGACGACCTTGAAGTTCATCATCATCCTCCTTGCCAAACAAAGAGTCATTGCCACGACTACCAATTATTTCATCGTCGCCAGCACTTCCTACTAAAGTGTCCGCGTCATTCAAACCAATAATAGTATCCTCTCCAGTACCACCACTGATATTGTCTGCTTGAGGAGTACCTTCAATTCGCACGCCGTCATCAATAGATGTATTTTCAATAACGATTTCACCTACCTGATTTTCTGAATCAACAACATAACCATCTCCTGGTTGCAATTCAATAGTTGTGGTTTCATCTTCTTCATCCTCACCATCAAAAATGGTTGTCCAGGTAACGGTTGCTGTTGTTTCACCTTCATCGATCGTAATTGCTGAACGTCCGATTTCAGCACCAACTGGGTCGAGAGATTCTAGGTTAGAAGCATTGGTTAACTCAGGAGGAAAATCTAAATCACCAAGCTCATCATCAGAATCTGTTTCTGACCAAATTACCCGTAAACCACCTTCTGGAGCAGGTACATTTAAGTTGAAAGTTAAGGAGTATTCATCTCCATTTTCATCAACAGTTTCGGGTTCAACCTCAATACTGACTGTAGGAATACCAACTCCTATTCCTGGTGCTAAGTCTAGAGGTTCGTCTAGCTCTATCTGAATAATCTCGTTATTATCAATATCTGGTCCCCGACCAATGGAGAAAGGATAGTTGTTGTCGTTGGCAACCAGAATTGTGTCTGCATCAAGAACTAACACATCCTCAATGGTGACAAAAGGGAAGCTAAAAGTAGTTTCGCCATCATCGTTGAGGTCGTCGGGGTCATCAATATCTAGTAAGTCTACAACTTCTTCTTTGGCAACAAAACCTTCGTTATCAACTATAGAAAGGTCAATTTTAAAGATTTTCTTGAACTCAGCGTCATCACCTTGACCGCCATCCCGTTCAATGACTAAAAATTCAGTTTCATTGATGGGAGTAAAGTCACCAATAGCATGACCTGGTACATCGGTAGGATAGAAACCTATTAGATCGGTGAAAGAGCTAGAAGCAGGATCGAATTCATAGATGCGTAAAGCATTATCTGGATCGCCCTCTACTGCACCCTCTAATAAAGGATAAAAAGTTTCGCGATCGGGACTGAATGCTAGACCTTCATAACCACGGGAGGTCCGTAAATTTGGTTGATCAATAAATTGATCTACAATTATGCTACCTGTGGCAGGGAAGTCAGTAAAGAAACCATCTGCACCAATCTCTATTAGTTGTTCAAATTCTTCTCCTGGAGTTTGAGGTGTTCCTGGTTCTAAAGATTGGAAGGAAATACTACCCTCAGAAACATAAGCTCCTCCTAATGGAATCAGTGCTCCTGTATCTGGATCTGCGGCAAAACGAACTGTAGAATCTTCTGACAGAGGAAAGCCAAATCCCTGGAAACCAGTAGTATCAACTTCAGTTTCAATTGGAGCGACTGTACCACTTTCCTGAGCAATTTCCAGAGCGTTATCATTCAAAAACTCTTCGGATATAAACACACTGTTGAAGCTACCTGAGTCTGCACCACCAACTATTACAAACTCACTTGTTTCTTCATCGAATTCTAACAAAAAGTTGTCAATGAAGAAACCTGCTTCTATTCCTGCTAAGTCGGGGTTGCCTATCTCTTCAGCAAGTTCGGGAGCAACAAACAAGGGAAGAGGTGGTGTAGTAACTATTCCTGTGTCAGGGTCTAAGATTAAATCCGCTGGAGTGAATGTAAAGTCAAAGAATGGTTCTAGATTATTGCCTTGTTCGTCAGTTATAGTGTTATCAATACGACTATAAAGAGCAGCATTTCCACCGGGGCGATCTATACCTATTAAGGCGTTGACAATTAATTGCGGACTATCAAATTCCTCAACAGTATCATTAAGTGTGAGGAAACGTTCTTCATCCCGCAAGGTGTAGGGGTGAACCTGTAAACCTGCATCGTGAGCATCCTCAATAAAGGAAGTAATTTCTCCTGTCAACTGGGAAGTAATTTCTGCTTCTCCATCTCCGTCTCCATCAACTGGTGTATCTAGAGGTTCCCGTAACAGAATATTATTTTTCCAAGGTCCTGCACCTTCTGCATATAAGTCACTGATCGCTTCGAGAAACTCTGCACTATCAAGGTCAGCATAAACTGTATTTGCCGAGAGAGGAACTTCTACTGCATCTAGGAATTCTTGACCGTAAATATCTACTAAGTTGTTACCTTCAGCAATATTAAACCGGACGTCGAATGGGAAGGAGAAGGTATTGGTTGGATCTGCTCCTTCAGTAGTATTTCCATAAAGTTGAACTAAAGGAATATTGCCGAGACCTTCATCATCTAATTGTTCTTGTAGATCGATTAAGTTGGCAAATTCAAAGGATTGGATGAAAATGCGATTTGGGTTGGTAAAACCTGTATCTTGGAGAGTTTGAATTAGAGGTTCTTCTAAGGATAAACCCTGCTCATCGAAGAATGTAGGATGTTTGGTTTCGGGATAGATACCAACTTCAAACCCATATTCTGCTTCCATTGCT
>NZ_JAAHHT010000284.1 GCF_010672085.1 Okeania sp. SIO3I5 | reverse complement strand
TTAAGCGAAAGCATACTATACACTGTAATCTCAACCTCTTTAATTGATGACACGCCCTAGAGCAATACCAGAAATATCTTCATCTTGTCAAGCTCCTCAAATCTTTCTATCTATCTAGCCTCCCTAGTGGAAAATCACTAACATTTTCATTTTCTAAAGCTCCTGAAAAAGAATCTAGTGTCAAAGGATTTTCCGTTGCATCCTCACAATTTTTGTGGTATTATAAAACTTAACTGGGGTTCATTGCCTATAATTATGACTTTTTCTTCAACTCAAGATAGTTATAATTAGGGGGGCGATAGAACTCCGTTCCCCTTTCTCTGCGCGACATAAAACACGAGCACGTCAGTTATTAGTATTAACCCAAGGGATGAAGTCCGTATAGGTTTGCTCTCCAAATCCTTACAATTAAGTCCCCCATTAACCCAAAGGGTCGGAAAAATAAAAAAATCAAAAACCCCGTGTTTTACCAACGAACTTTCCAACTAATCCCCATTAACCCCATCGGGGGGCAAAGGCAAGTCATCTGGCGATGTCTGTATACCTAAGTTTCCAACTAATTCCCATACTTCCCACAATTCCCACACCCCCTAATCTCTGCTCCCTAATGAGAACGAAAGACGATGTTGAGGCGAGACCCCATAATCTACTATTCCTTGCTTATGCTTTTTTGTACCATAACCCTTGTTATTAGTCAAGTCATAAACAGGATACTTTTTCGCTAAACGCACAATCAAAGCATCTCGCCAAACCTTAGCTACAATACTCGCCGCAGCGATCGCCAAACACTTACTATCCCCCTTAACAATAGTCCTTTGAGGAATCAATAAATCTCTAATCTCTTGATTTCCATCAACCAAAACCAAATCTGGCCTCAACTTTAACTTTAAAACAGACCGCTTCATTGCCAATAAAGAAGCCTGTAAAATATTCAAACGGTCAATTTCCCAAACAGAAGCCATACCAATCTGACAATCCGAAGCCACTGTCCCAATTTTAGTAGCCAACTGACACCGACGTTTTTCAGTCAACTTTTTACTATCTGTCACCCCACTACTAACCAGATCGTCTAAAACCTCTTCTGGCAAAATTACCGCTGCGGCGACTACAGGTCCGAATAATGCGCCACGCCCCACTTCATCCACACCAGCAGTTAGAAGTGAAGATTCAGAATCAATCATAGCAGTTTTCATTAAACATAGAACACAAATATTTTGGCTTAAAGGCAAAAGGCACTTATACTGAGGGCAGAGGGCAGAAATTTTGTAGTCTACCTTTGTGAAAACCGCTATAAGTCAGGAGAATTTATATTACATTTCCCACACTCCCCACACACTATTTACCGAATAATTAATAATTATTAATTAAATAATTCAGCTTTATTAGCCTCCTCTTGGATAGGGGAAAAAGCGGTTGAGGAATGGCGTTTTGCTACGCATAACTACGTTAACGCTACGCGACATGTTTGCGGAGCATTCCGTCAGGAAAAAGCGTTCGTGGCTATGCATTCTTCGGGTTTCCTTTCCCTCCGGGACGCTACGCGTTACATGTCGCGGAGCGTTAACGCAGTTTTGCGCTAGCTAAACGCCATATCCAATCAACCAAGAGAAATAAATTTTTTCATTCTAGTCAATCTTCTCCCTTTTTTTGCTCTGCTTTATCCACATCTTTCTTAACATAAAGCTTGGGCATTAGAGACGAGTTATGCGCAAGTCTTGGCTCGGCTTTTTTGGGAGAAAAAGTGTATAGGAAAATACATTTTCTTGGAAAACTTCAGTAGTTTTACTTAGCTACTATGATTTTTTCTCCTTTCTCCCCTGATGCCTGCTCCCCTTCTCCCCACAAGGGTTTCAAGACTTATGGGTAAGGGATAGCTTTTAGGGATAGGTAATTATCCATTATCCATTATCCATTAACGAACTATTCCCTTTCTTCTGCAGTGGCAGAAGAACGACGGCGACGGCGACGAATTGGCCCATAATCGTCAGAATCATTACTGTCTGAGTTCAGATCGATATCTGGATCGCTCAACTCCAAATCATAATTATCATTTTCCTCATCACTATCAAAATCATCACCTTGCTCTAAAGAAACTGGTAAATCAAAATTATCCAATTCCCGCTCGCCATCCTCCTCAATCTCTTCCTCCTCATTCTCATTATCTACCACTGACTCAACTTCAGTTTCTTCCTTTTCTGCTCTTGTCCTCCTCAAATAATTCTCCCCTTCCCCTGGTTCCTTAATAGAAATAATTGCTGATTTAGGGTTTTTTACTGCTCCTTCTTCTAAAAGCGTTAGTGGAGAAATACCCATCAAGGCATAAACATCTTGCTCATCGGATGTCATTTCCACCGCTACTATTTCTGGAGGTTCAGTAACAGGTCTAATTATTTCTCTTCCTGGACGTCGATTGGAAGTTGCCAACGAATATCCTTCTGAAAGGATAGGATACTCCATTCCCGATGCCAATTCTCTTTCTTGCAATTCTAAAGCTTCATCCTGCATAGTTTCATCAACCCCTACTCGACGGCGACGGCGACGACGGGTTTCTTGGTAACTAGGGTGATTCAACAATTCTAAATCAGAGGCATTATTGGCAGTCTCCATTTCTTGGTATCCCTGCGTCGTTTCCCAAGATTGGTTTTGAGCTACACCTACTAAGGTTGGAGGAGGAAGAGCTACTGATCTGGTTGGTTCTTCAATATCTGTGGTTCGGGTAGCTAGAGATAAGTTGATTTCTCCCATAGAGGTTTCTGATTCACCAGGTAAATGAACTAAATGTCCTAATCCATTGCAGGTAGGACAGGTATTACCAAATAGTTCATATATATTTTGACCTTGGCGTTTGCGAGTCAACTCAACTAACCCCAACTCTGATAACTGAGCTATCTGAGGTCTAGCCTTATCTGCTCTGAGGGCTTGATTAAAATGCTCCAGGACTTGGAGTTGGTCTCGTCGCGAGTCCATGTCAATAAAGTCAACAATGATAACTCCGGCAATATTACGCAGGCGTAGTTGACGGGCTATTTCTGTCGCTGCCTCGCAGTTTGTCCAAAGTACCGTTTCCCTGGCCGTAGCGGAACGGGTGAAGGAACCAGAGTTGACATCTATGACAGTTAGTGCTTCGGTGGGTTGGATAATCACGTAACCACCGGAGGGTAGGTCTACCCTTGGTCTGAGAGCTTCTCGGATGGCCGCGTTGACTCGGAAGTATTCTAGGACTGGGATACGATCGCTATGATGGTCAATCAATACTTGTAATGGTTTGCCCCCACTCCAATTGAGTAAGTGCTGCTTAACTCGTTTGGTTCCTTCGCTAGAGTCCACTACAATTCGATTTACGTCCGTGCTATACATATCTCGTAGCACTCGCTGGATAAAATCATTATCTCGATTTAGTAGGGCGGGTGCTCTGTTGGAGCTAGCTTCTATTTGGATTGTTTCCCATTGTTGCTGCAAGACTTCTAGGTCTTCTAGAATAGCCTCTTCTTCCATTCCTTCTGCCTCTGTACGAACTAAGAGGCCCATACCCGCTGGTTTAATTAAAATTGCTAATGCTCTGAGGCGGTTTCGTTCGCTTTCGGAACGGATGCGTCGGGACAGGTTGACTCCTCGTCCATAAGGCATCAAGACTAGGTAACGACCTGGTAGAGTGATGTTACCTGTTAAACGTGGTCCCTTCGTACCAGTAGGTTCTTTCATTACCTGCACCAAAACCTTTTGTTGGGGTGTAAGTAATTCTGTGATAGCGCCAGAGGAGCGCTTTAATCGCAAGGGGCCTAAGTCACTGACATGAATAAACCCATTGCGTTCGGGGTCTCCAATATTGACAAAAGCTGCATCTATTCCTGGTAGTACATTTTCTACAATTCCCAGATAGATATCGCTAACTTGATGGCTACCTTTAGCGACGACAAGTTCTTGTATTTGGTCTTCAGAAAATACGGCAGAGATCCTGTGTTGCTCCGCGATGATTATTTGCTTTGGCATTCAATTTCCTCCTGTACAGACTTGGTAACCAAGTCTTTCCCTTTTGTAAGACCCCACTTTTAAAGGTGGGGTTTAAATAAAATGTGGCGTTTTAAATTAAGTCACCTTTGATGTTATGTAGGTTACTTATAATTTTTGGATTTTAACTGCTTTATCCTGTAAACTTTGATTTATGTTTTTTAGATAATACTTGCTTTAGTCTTGAGTTATTTCTGTTTCAGTTCACCTTTTCTAAACCAAGTATTTATAGCAATTTTTACAGTCTTAGCGAGCGAGCGATCAATAAAATTATCAACAACAAAACTAATCCAACTTTATTTATCAACTTCGAGTTTTAGTATCAACTCTAATTTTTTAGAATAATACTATCTTTCAAGCATTTATAATTAGAGTAATCAACATAATTAATCAATTAGGGATATCTACTCTCAGCTCTATTAGTTAATTAGTATCAGCTAGCTAATAATCAGTATTCAGCCTTTCTTGTAAATTACCAATTTATTTTCACTCATATTTAAGCATTTTACCAAATAATTAAGGTTTAAAAACTCTCCTTTAAGGGAGAAACAAGAAAAAATTTTCCTTTGAGTGAATCCTCTTCTTTTCAAGGAGAAGTAATTATTAATAATTAAAATAATTAATTGTTGAATTCAGCCTTTCAATAGCTCTATCGGAATTCCTGAAGTCTGAAGTCATTACCATTAACCAAACGTTTAAATGCTTATATTAATTGTGAGTTTTAACCACCATTCAATTATTTATAATTTCCATGGCTTTTTTAGTATTTTGGTTATTTACTCTTCTGGTTAGTTAACATCTAGTTCCACTAATCTACATCAAGACTTACTGCATCTGCATAACTTACTAATTTTCTGATTGTACTATTATTTTAGTTCAAGCGCTCTGAATAATTTTTTTTTTATAACAGACAACCCAATTAATTAATAACCTTACAAATTAGATTATTTTGTATAGTTGCTGTGTATTGGAATTGATAGATTATTATGATTCAAGACACAGTGACATATTCTCACACTATAGCGTCAGCTTAGTGTGGGCTTCTCGTTTCGTAGTCCCGGTACCCCGTCGGACTCCACGAGCTTTAAGGACGGAATGCCCTACCGCCCTATTTTTTATATTTATCGCCGCGTTTACATCGCGGTCTATTACTACACCGCAGTGCGGACAAGAATGAGTTCTTTGGGATAATTCTTTCGGGACTTTTTTACCACAATTTGAGCAATCTTGGCTAGTATTTCTGGGGTTTACCCCTATTGTTTTCTGTCCAGCATTTTCAGCTTTGACAGTTAAAATAGTTAGAAATTGACCCCATCCAGCATCATTAATTGATTTACTCAATCGAGTTTTACTTAACCCTTTAATATTTAAGTTTGCCTCCGGCACGCCGCGAGCGTCTACGTGGGCAATAACATCAGCTTTTGATAACAATTCATTAGCTGTTTTCAAATGAAAATCTTTACGTTTATCGGCAACCTTTTTCTGTTGTTTGCCCACCGCCTTGACAGCTTTTAACCATCTGTTGCTGCCTTTTTTCTTTCGTGATAAACGTTTCTGTAGAGTTCTTAATCGCTTTTGAGATGAGCGATAGTATTGAGGGATTGGGACGGATTCTCCATTGCTTGTCACCAAGAAATCTTTTAATCCCATGTCAATGCCTAGGGTGTTTTCTGTTGTGGGTTTAACATCAGGGAAATAGGGAACTGATTTATCCTCCAAAGATAAAGTTACATAATACCCATCACCCTTACGGCTAATCGTAGCAGTTTTAATTTGAAAACCATCTGGTAACCGTCGATGTTGAATTAATTTTACCAGGCCAATTTTGGGTAAATTAATCTTGTTTCCTTCTAGGCAATCTTGTTTGATTTGAGGATAAGTAAAACTACGATAACGACCTTTTCCTTTAAACCTTGGTTTCCCTAATCGCTGACCGTTTTTATCTGTTTTCAACCACCTATCAAATGTTAGTTTTACCCGTTTAATGCCATCTTGCAATACTTGAGAATAAATTAATTTGTACTCAGGAAATTTGTCTTTGGTATTTACCAAATCTTTTTTCTGAGAGTAATAATCTGGATTATCTCTGAGTTGAGGAATTGGCATTATTAATGGACAAGCATTAACCGGGCAACGGTTTTCTTCCCACCATGAAAACCTTTCAGCCAATCTATAGTTGTACTGCCGACGCAACAATTCTAACCACAATTCTATCGTGGCAATTTGGTCTTTGTTTGGCCTTAATTTGTATTGATAGGCAGTCCGCATAACGGCAAATTTCCGAGGTTATAAAACATAATAGTACAAGTTTTTTTTTACCAAAACTTGGGGATAATATTTGTAAATTAATGGGACATTGAGTCCCATTAATTTACCGCCGATTCATCTCACGCATGCATCATAGATTATGGCGTGAGATGAATCGGCGATCTAGGGCGTTTCATCAATTAAAATATCTTATTTTCATGGGGATAATCGTAAAAAAAAATCACTGAACCATTATTATTAGTTAACTAGCTATCAGCTATCAGCCTAAAAATTTGTGCATATAATTAGGGGTATTTAAAAGCTTGGTTCTAAATCCCAAAGTTCTAGCTTGTCGTAATTTTAGGAGGGGTTTCAATTCCCTTCTCAAAAAGCTGACCGCTGATTGCTGAAGTGTTGTTTGCGGAGCATTGCGTCAGGAAACGCTTTTTAATAACTGAAGTTTTGATGGAGTATAGCTTTGATTTTGGAGAATTACTATTAGCCGATTATAGGCACCTAAAAAAACTGCATTTTTTTAATCCATAAATAATGTTTCAGTTTAAAATTTTATCGAATTATTATTCGAGTTTAAAAAAACACGAATAATCCTTTCAATTCCCATAATTAAAAAAACGAAACTTCTTGATTAACTTTAATTGAATTTGAAGAGAACTTTTATTGCCCCAAAAACAACCTTTGCCTATGAGTATTTAACAACTCAAACCTTAATTTACTTACTTGCTCCAGCATATAAACCACATTTTCTGGTCTTAATAAAACTCCATCATTCTGATAGCTTCCTACATAACGAATAATACCATCAGTTTCATAATTCCAATTTGACTCATAAGAGTTGAGCGGAACATTCGGTATAACTGATGCAATATCTGTACAGCAAGAACTTAAAGTCCTTGAATGCTTGAAAAACTCCAGCTCAAATAAGCGATCGCGTAAATTAACAACCTTTAGCTTACCTGACTTAGTTTTTTGTTCCCAAAGAATTGATTCCCTACTTTTAATTGCCTCTACCCACTCTTGCCAGACGGTAGGGGTTTGCTCTCCAAACCTAGCAGAAAAGTCATTGCCCCCTACTTCTCCTATGCTCTTGCAGTCTTCTCTCGAGTGTACAGTAGAATCATCTGTCCTCCTGACCCTCAAAATATACTCTGCCTTCTGCAATATCTGAGATAAAGAAGGACTCTTAACCTCCACCTCTTCTAACTTATATATAGGTATACCGACTGGCAATTGACTCACCAGTTTATTCTGAAATACTACCACATCCATTTTTTCTGTCAACTCAAAATCCACTACTTCCCCTGTGCTAGTTACCCCTAGAGATAAAGCACTAGCTGGAATAATCCGTGGACTTGGATGATACCCTCCGGTAAAAGCAATAGGTATACCGCTCCGACGCACAGCACGAGCAAATAACCTAGCCAAATCTAGATGACTTACCAAAGCCATTTCCCCTAACTTCCCAAACCAGACTCGCAGACGTTGTACCCGATTTTGATTGGGCACAAACTCACCCACAAACTCCGGAATTGGTAGTGGTGGAACAACAATATTATGACCTAGATCGGGACCACAAACACCACAAGCAGAACAAGCAGCAAAAGAACAATCGGGAACAGTCGCCTCCACCAAAGCCTTCTGCAAATCTTCCTTCAGCCAATTTTTATCAATTCCCGTATCTATATGCTCCCAAGGTAAGGGTTGGTCAAGCAAAGAATTGATTTGCTCTTTACATATATCAAAATTATTTTCCGTATTTTCAAATACATTCCACTCACCATTTTCTACCTGACGGTATTTCCAACTCAAACCAGACTCTGCAATAGCATCATTCCAGGCAGTAAAAGCTCTATCCAAACTTTCCCACCAAGAGTCCATTCCAGCCCCTTTTTCCCAAGCACGCCGAATTACAGATGCCAAACGGCGATCGCCTCTACCCAAAAAATCTTCCATCGCTGAGAGACGGACATCTGTATAATTTGCCTTGATGCCTTTCATTTTCCTAAATTCTGCTTTTAGTAATTCTTGCTTACGTTCAAATTCAGCTACAGAAACGGAATGCCATTGAAAAGGAGTATGAGGCTTCGGAGTAAAATTAGAAATTGTCAGAGTAACCTGTAACTTTTTCCGACCTTTAGCTCGACATTCTTGCTGTAACCAATTAACCGTTTCGGCAATACCCAACACATCAGCATCAGTTTCTCCAGGCAAACCAATCATAAAATAGAGCTTAACCTTATCCCAACCCTGCTCATAAGCAGTTTTCACCCCCCGCAAAAGTTCCTCATTTGTCAATCCCTTATTTACAATATCCCGCATTCGTTGAGTCCCAGCTTCTGGAGCAAAAGTCAAACTACTTTGGCGAGTACCACCAATAATATTGGCAATATTTTCATCAAACCTATCTACTCGCTGACTTGGTAGAGATAGAGAAATATTTTCATCCTTAAAACGGTTTCTAATCTCAGTTCCTACTGCTGGTAAAGCCAGATAATCCGAACAACTTAAGGAAAGTAAAGAAAACTCATTATGTCCAGTTGCACTTATACCCTTTTCAATAGTATCCACCACTTGTTCTGGTTCTACATCTCGTGCTGGTCGAGTTAACATACCTGGTTGACAAAAGCGACAACCTCTGGTACACCCACGTCGCACTTCTATTACTAATCGGTCATGGACTGTTTCTACATAAGGAACTAAACCAATAGAATAAGCTGGCATAGGAGTTGCAACTCGACGCAGTATTCTTTCTGGCACATCCTCACGAATCCGGGAGACTGAGCCATCTTCAGCCATGCTATAAAATTGTGGCACATAGACACCGGGAACTTGGGCTAAATCTAACAGTAATTCTTCTCTAGTTAATTTATTAGCTTTCCCCTCCTGAACTATTAAGCCAATTTCTGGAAGTAACTCTTCTCCATCTCCTAGAGCAATAAAATCAAAAAATTCTGCATAAGGTTCAGGATTTGAAGTTGCTGTTTGACCCCCGGCGAAGATTAGAGGGAAAGAGTAGTTTGGGGAATTTGGGGAGGATGGAGAGTAACACTTCTGACTTCTGACTTCTGAGTTCTGACTTCCTTGAGAGGATGGAGAGTACCACTTCTGACTTCTGAGTTCTGACTTCTGACTTCGTTCGAGTCGTTCTTGCCAAGTCAAGGGAATACCTGCCAAACTTAGCATCTCTAGAATATTTGTAGCTCCTAATTCATAGCTGAGACTAAAGCCAAGAATATCAAAATCAAGAAGCGATCGCCTTGATTCTACAGCAAACAAGGTCGTATTTGTGGCCCGTAATTTTTTGGCTAAATCTGGAGCTGGTAAATATGCGCGATCGCATAGTTGCCGTGGCTGAGAATTTAAGATATTGTAAAGAATTATATGTCCTAAATTAGAAGCTCCTACTTCATAAACTTCTGGGTAGGTCAACACCCAGCGTACTTGAGAGCTGTCCCAAGGTTTATGAAAAGCACCAAACTCATTACCAAGGTAACGAGCAGGTTTGTGGATATCGGGTGTGAGTAAATTCTCTACTGGTACTGCCACTATTACTACGTTTAGGTGTGTATTTTATGGTTAGATATATCTCAAGATAGCACCAAAAACTTATAGCGTGAAACTATGATTCATAGATTTCACTTATCCTGGCCTCAAGGTCTCAATGATGAATATCACTTTCTTATATAGTATTGGATCACCTATTAGGGTAAGCATCTACCACAAAATTTAACTATGTAGAGTTTTAATTTTAGATTAGTCATGGAACCAAACTGTGTGATTCGGAAACTTGTATCTAAAGCTCTCTATTTTCGGCGATTAACTCCTGAAATAGAAAATCAAATCAACTCTGAGTTGACACGAGTTGGCTATATTTCCGATGTAGATTACGAAGCATTAGAGTTATTAATGGAGGAAATGGATGCTGGACGAATTCAGCTCGTTCCTACTATGTAAATAATCTAAATTTTTTGTGATTTAAGGCTTCAGTCAAACGTGGAAAATTAAATTTATCAATTGACCGTAAAATTTATCTGTTTTTAGCAGATAGGTTCTTATAGAATCAAGAGTTTAGGTACACTATATAATCAATAATCACAGAAAACATTAACCTTAATTTATAGATACAATTCTAAATTGAGTTTTTTAGTGCTACATACATAAGTAAACATTGACATTATGAAATAGGGATTACTGGGAACAATGGAGTTTCCCCATAGTTCCAATACTAAATCCTCATCTAAAAAGTCTCTTCTAATTCTTTAGTATAAGTGTTTTTTCGCCTCTGACTTACTATGGTTATCAAGATACTTTCGGCCACTAGATTTAATTAGTATTATATTCTTGCTCCTGAGTATTTTATTAGATGATATTATTTTTCAGGGTGTTTCTTCTATATTTAGAAAGCATTATAGGTAGTTAAATACGGCAAGGTCATTTCAGAAGTATAAGTGGTTTTTAGCCTCTGACTTACTATGGTTATCAAGATACTTTCGGTCACTAGATTTAATTAGTATTATATTCTTGCTCCTGAGTATTTTTTAGATGACAAATTTATCATCAAACTAGATCGATCTAGTTTGATGATATTATTTTTCAGGGTGTTTATTCTATATTTAGAAAGCATTATAGGTACTTAAATACGGCAAGGTCATTTCAGTTATCAGTTATCAGTTATCAGTACCTCTGGCGCTCACCATTGGGATTGAAATAATGAACCAAATATTTTTTTCATCCCCTAAAAAAGGGGAGGCAAGAGACTTAATTTTTGGGTAAATAATTTTTAATTTTCGCAGAGGCTATCTTTATGGACTACTTACTTTTATATAGATTTTACAAAATAATCTAGGATTACTAGGGCGTGTGATCAATTAAAGAGGTTGAGATTACAGTGTATAGTATGCTTGATCTTAC
>NZ_JAAHHT010000283.1 GCF_010672085.1 Okeania sp. SIO3I5 | reverse complement strand
TGAATGTTTAGCTTATGAAGGTATCCGAATCCTGGCCCTGGCTTTCATCCCGACGCTCCCCCTCCCCCCTTTCCAAGGGGGGTTAGGGGGGATGGAGAGCGCGGGACTTCCCGCCAGGAAAGTTAAATTTGAGGGAATAGGAAATACTTAACTGAGAATAGAGAATTATTTATTTCTGTTTTAACTATAAATATTGAATGCAAAGATAGCAACAAAAGCATAGAGATTCAAGTAAAATGAATACATTTACTCAGATTTACTAGAGAGCCAGATCGAGATACATAATTTTCAAGTTTTTTTTGTTAATACATATCTCTTGTGTCTAATTATCTATATGTGGTACTATAAAAATAATTTAGAAAACCAAGAACTTATTGCAATAGCCAATATCTCGCTCAAACTAAGCAGTAAGAAGTTAAAAAGAAAATTATTCTGAATAGTTTTTTATACTATTATATCCAGCCCGGATAGGAGCGGGATATAACTCAGTATCGCAACGAAATTTAGTGAAAAAAGAGTAACAAGAGGCTCGTATAAAACCAGGGAAAATAAATTATTAAATCCTTGTAAATGGGTTGTTTAACATTATCAAAAAAAAAGTCATTCCTGATGTCTTTGATAAAAGAATAAAGAGTTTGCTGTTTAACAAAAAATAAGGTCTCAAGTTTCCTACCCTTTTAAGGGGATGAAAAAAATATTCGCTATATATCTATATATATTATTTCAATGCCAATGCTTCACTTGGAGGTACTAATAACTGATTTACTAACACTTCGCAAAGTGTCACTACTAACTGATAACTAATACCTGGAATGACCCTGTGGCGCTCGAGCCAACGAACAACTAAGCTTTCAGATTTTCTCGTTCAGTTTAAGTAAGTTTAGTTGAGCGGTATACCGTTGAATAAAAAACTAAGGTTAATTGTCTCTATAGTATTAGAAAAGGAGGATTGATTTGACCAACTAAAGAATCACTGAAGCCAGAACTTTTCGTGAAATTACTTTGTTTCCAGTCTCAACAAAGAATCTTGAGTATATACATAAAAGCCTTAAATTTAACAGGCTAGTACCAAGAAAATAATAACTATACCAATCAACAATCAAAACCCGAGAGTATATATGTTAACTTATCAACGCAAACCTGTAAGTCTATCATTAATATCAACAGACTTGCCAATTTGGTCTATGGTTGAAACTGCAGCAACTCTTTATCATAAAGACCGGGATCAATTCCATATATTATTGCATGAACCTGCAATTAGAGATAAAGAAACATCTTGTGTAGACGAGTTACCAATATCACCAAGTGCTGCAAAACCAAGACTTTTATGGCTAGAAGTTTCTCCATCCAGAGTTATTATGACTATGCAAGGAAATGGTAAATATTGTTATCGCCATGTCTGGGAAAGAGGAGTGTATGGCATCTGTCGTTATTGGCTTCAAGATGATTCATTAAATTTACATTATCAGTTGCGAATGCGTAATTTTACCCGTAACTTAGTTGTTCAGGGAAGACCAATTCCAGATTATCTACGCCTAGAATATGAACTATGGTCTCAAAAGTTACGGATGGGACATTATGTACTAGAACTAGAAATTCATCACTAAATATTTTTTTCAAAATAATCAGGTCCAATCAATTCAAAATTCAAAATTATTAATTCAAAATGGCTTTGTTGCATGAAAGTGGTAGAAGCATTATAAAATAAGGGTTTATCAAGAAAGTATATTAATTTAGAAAGTCTTTCCCTGTAAGGACTTCAGGATATTAGTACAACAAAGCCATTCAAAATTATAACCTCTGCCTGTTTGCTCCGCATTCCGGAGCAAAGTCAGAGGCTTGAAATCAGGAAAATATTTTTGATTTTTTCACTCTTTGAAGAACGAGAAAAAGAATCCTTAATTAAAAAATTATTGAAATTAAGTTTGAACCAAAAATTTTGAACTTTGAATGGGCGAATTTTGAATTCAAAAAATGGTCAATTATCTTGGCAATAACTAACTAGCTTCTCTACCGAAATATCTCCATTGACAGCAACTTTATTGACCTGTTGGCCAGCTTGAGTAATTTGATTTCTGGCCTGATTGAACTTTTTTCTACCTTCCAATGAAGCTTCTACTTGTGTGCTACTTTTAAGACCTAGACTCATATCAATAAATGCTTGAGAAAGTTCCTTGAAAGTTTGAGAGAAATTATTCTGAAACTGCTGAAGATTTTCATCCTTAAGTTCTAGAGCTTCTAACTCCTGAGCAATTTCTTCTAACTGTCCTCCAAGTTTATTAGTTGTTGCAGCATCATAAGAAGTCTCAGTATTGACAAGAGAATTACCCTTGTTAATAGTAGCAATCAATTGATTACACTGGACAGTTTTGCTAGGGCCACAACCAGTGATCGATAAACAAATTACAATAATAGTATTAATAATCGTTAATTTACGAAACATATTTTAAAATCGTGCAAAATCGATCTAGGAGGTACACCTAAGAAGCAAAAAAATCTGGCTCAAGAATAGTAAATATGTCCAAAATACCTAAAAACGTTGATACTAGGCCGACAAATAATTCTCCCTTTGTAATTTCTCTGGGATTGGGATTGCTAATGCTAGGTTTATCCTGGCGTTTATCCGCCATTATTGCTATAGGTACTGGACTAACCTGGATAATCAGCCACTATCAGAAAGAAAATAAACAGCAACAGGATTGCTTGAACAATTTATTTTATCAGTTAATTGAGAAAAATCAGGGATACATTACAGCTTTAGACTTAGCCATGAATTCCCAACTACCAGGAAAAGTTGTCCAAGAGTTTCTTGATGAAAGAGCCAAAGAATTTGGTGCTGAGTTAGAAATTACAGAACAAGGTGGTTTATTATACTATTTTCCTACTTCTGTGTCTCTCGTTGATGGTCAAAGAAAGCAAGAAGTTGAAATTCCTACAGAGCCAATTTTAGGGTACGATAGTCAATTAGTCTCGGAAGAAATTCTTGAAAAAGTTTCAAATTCTTGGACTCCACCACAGTATTCCCGGGTAAATAGTAATCTCAAATCTAACCCAGAAAATCATCAGTTTAAACTTACAAGCAAAGCAGTTTCTCTATCTCTTACCCAAAAAGAATTAGCAACTCGGCTAAATGTTCATAGTAGCACTATTAGTAAACGGAAAACAAAACCTGATTTTAGTCAGTGGAGTAGTCAAAAAGATCCAGAATCAATTTCTTGGAAATATGTAAAAGAGCAGGCAAGATTTTTACCTATAGTCTCAAATTCATAAAATATTCTCTTATCGTTTTAACGAAGTCAGAAGTTAGAAGTTGTTTTTGTCACGGGAATTTTAAGTAACCCTCCAAGAACACTTTGCAAATTAAGGTAGGGTTGAGCAGTCCAACTATTTTGATAAATTCTTAGTTGTTGAATCTAGAATCTAATCAATTATGTCCAAGCATTAATCCCACATTCCGGACTTCAATTTGTAACATAAAAATTAGTATAAAATCCGTAGGTTTATTAAATATTTATACTATGCAAATTATCTCAATTACTTTTTTCGTGCATCAAATTAGGAGTCAAAAATTAAGCGAACGGCCGTTCGCCCCTACGACTATTGATTACTTAATCACGGCAGCTATGATTTTCTCCTGAGAGAATGAATGCACAACTAAAGATTAAGACCTCCAGAAGGCTTAATGTTTGGTGGGTGGGGTGCGAAAAGTTAAATTTTGGTTGCGATTCATAGTTATTGTCGCCTTACCCTCCCCACCCTACGCCTGGATTTAATATTCCTTTTACAAACAGTCTCTGAATTCTGTTTCCTGAATCCTGACTTCTGTTCCTATGCTACATTTTGTGGTGCGGAATGTGGGTTTATAGCTTGACAATAATATAAATTCGTGTTAGAGAGAAGTAGAAGAATGAAAATCAAAGAAAAGTAATGTTTTGAAAAAAAATTTTAACATATAATGGAAAAAATTAAAAATCTTAATTAAACATTACAATAAGAAAAAATCGTAGGTTAAATGTAACAAATGATGCCCCGAATACTCGTCATTGATGATGATCCTGCGATCGCAGAACTCGTTGCCGTAAACTTAGAAATGGCTGGCTATGAAGTTAGTCAAGCAGAAGATGGTATAAAAGGGCAAGCCCTCGCTTTGCAATTATTACCAGACCTGATAGTATTAGATTTAATGCTACCAAAAGTAGATGGGTTTACAGTATGTCAACGTCTGCGTCGTGATGAACGAACAGCGGATATTCCAGTATTAATGTTAACTGCTTTGGGTCAAACCCAAGATAAAGTAGAAGGTTTTAATGCTGGTGCAGATGATTATCTGACAAAACCCTTTGAAATAGAAGAAATGCTGGCACGAGTCCGTGCTTTACTGCGACGCACAGATCGAATTCCCCAAGCAGCTAAACATAGTGAAATACTCAACTATGGCCCTCTGACTTTGGTTCCCGAAAGGTTTGAAGCTATTTGGTTTGAGCAAACAGTTAAACTAACTCATTTAGAATTTGAGTTACTCCATTGTTTGTTACAACGTCATGGCCAGACAGTATCTCCTAGTGAAATTCTTAAGGAAGTCTGGGGTTACGATCCAGACGATGATATTGAGACAATCCGAGTCCATATTAGACATCTGAGAACGAAGATGGAACCAGATCCTCGTCATCCTCGGTTTATTAAAACGGTATACGGTGCTGGTTATTGCTTAGAGTTACCTAGTAATGGCTCGAGTGCTAATAATATGGAAACAGCTAATTGGGCTAAACCAAATAAGGATTGGGTTAGAGAGTCCTAAAATAATTTCCGGTTGAAAAGTCATAATTAGGCAAATCAAATTAGGCCAAAGAGATATTTATTTATTAATGGATAATGGATAATGGATAATTAGATCTCCCTCAAAGGGAGACGATTGACTAAAAGGAAAAAATTTATTTTTTTCCCCTTTATTGGAGATGCTTTAAAGGTGAATTATTTAATTATTAATTATTAATTATTTGGTAAATATCCTACAAAATATATAATTACGATATCTCAACCGGAAATATATATCAGAATTGAGAATTGAGA
This sequence comes from Okeania sp. SIO3I5, assembly GCF_010672085.1. GTDB lineage: Bacteria > Cyanobacteriota > Cyanobacteriia > Cyanobacteriales > Microcoleaceae > Trichodesmium. The sequence goes on along the minus strand of NZ_JAAHHT010000283.1, from coordinate 6,130 downwards.
ATTGAGAATTCGGAAGAGAATTCAGATGTTAAATTTTTAGCTTATTAAAGATTAATTATATTTAGTTTATATCTCTAAGAGACTGTTTGTAAAATAAGTATGAAGAGAGCATCACTTGTGATGTGAATCTAAAAGTGGTAATAATTTAAGAGATTGAAATTTGGTAGATAAAGAAGTATTCAGTACTTATGTTCCGAGACTTTTTAAGGGACAAATATTTATTTTGATTTCTTCCTCCCTATTCCCTGTTCCCTATTCCCTATCTCCTTCTCTAAGGATACATATCAAAAATCCCTGAGAGAATTTATAAAAATGATATTCAAAAAAAGCTTGGTTTTGTCATTGCGAGGCCATAATAGAACAAGTTAACTTCCTGGGAAAAGCATATTTTTAGCCGAAGCAATCTCAAGAACTTGGCTACTATCTATACAAAAATACTAAAGATTGCCACAGAAGTAATAATTAGACATTTCCAGAAAAGAAATTTGCCCTTTATTTACTGAATAATTAAGGAACGGGCAAGATGCCCATTCCACAAAACTATTAATCACGGGCAGGATGCCCATGCCACACAAGATGCCCATGCCACACAAGATGCCCATTCCACAGCAGCATGCCCATGCCACACAAGATGCCCATTCCACAGCGCATTTATGCAACGCCAGATATTCTGACTTTTGGGTTGTGAATTTTGACTTTTGTGAAACGGCACGAGTTTGTATAGATCGGGTAAAATTTATAAGTATTGTAAAGTTTTATTGATTTTATAGAAAAACATAGGAAAACAACTAAAAATATCTTAGACTGAGAAAGGAAAGCAGAACAGCTCGTTAAATGTTTACATGAGGGATAATGCAGTTAGTAGAACGCACTATTATTAAAAAAAATCATCCCAATTATAAATCACTTGATGCTCTAGCTTTCTTGTCTAAAAATCTTTACAATATAGCTAACTACATAGTTAGACAAGAGTTTATTAATAAAGGCAATTATCTAGATTATAAAAAGGTTCAAAAGTTATTACAATCTGGAGTAGATTATCAAGCAATACCGGCCAAAGTTTCTCAACAGGTGTTGATTCTTTTAGATAAAAATTGGCAAAGTTTTTTTCAAGCTATAAGAGCCTATAATCAATGTCCAAGTAAGTTTAAAAGCCGTCCTCAACTGCCAAAATATAAACATAAACAGAAAGGTAGGAATATTCTAGTTTATACAAAACAAGCGATTAGTAAACCTCAATTAGTCAAAAATCAGAAGATATTACTATCAAAAAGTGAGCTATTTTTTGAGAGTAAAATAAATTATGATTCTCTGCAACAAGTGAGAATTATTCCTAAGCTTAATTACTATGTGGTAGAAGTTGTTTACGAATCCATTGAAGTCAAATTAGATTTGTCAGAATCTCATGTGGCTTCTGTAGATTTGGGAGTAAATAATTTGGCGACTGTAACATCAAATAAAAAAGGTTTTCAACCCTTTATTATTAACGGCAGACCAGTCAAATCAATTAATCAATTCTATAATTATAAGAAAGGTAAACTACAGTCAGAATTAAAGAAGACTAAAAGTAGTAATCGAATCAAAAGATTATCGACAAAAAGAAATTTTAAGATTGACGATTATCTGCATAAGACTAGCAGGTATATTATTAATCATCTCATAGAAAATCAGATAGGAATTTTAGTAATAGGAAATAATCCTAACTGGAAACAAGGCATAAATCTTGGCAAAAAAAACAATCAAAATTTTGTTCAAATTCCTTTTTTTAAGTTAATAGAACAACTAAAGTACAAAGCCAAATTAGTAGGAATCAAAGTCATAATTAATGAAGAAAGTTATACATCAAAAGCTAGTTTTTTAGATTGGGACGACTTACCAGTTTATCAAAAGGGTGTCAAACACGGATTTAGTGGTAAACGAGTGAAAAGAGGACTTTATAAAGCTTCAAATGGAGTCAAATACAATGCTGATGTCAATGGAAGTTTAAACATATTACGAAAAGCAGTCCCAAACGCTTTTAGCAATGGGATAGAGGGTGTTGTAGTTCACCCCGTTAAGGTAACACTTAATTAAAACACTTGTCTAGGAATATTTTTCTATAGATTTAGTAACTATATATTGTAGATTTTACAAATTATTGTAGGTTTCTAAGAACGGATATATACTATGGGTTGGATGCGATACGTTAAAATAGCCTTAGTCAATACTGTTGGGGCATTAGTAGCAATTATCTGGGTTCCTGTACCTCAAGCAGTGGCACAATCTTCACTTCCTGAGCAAGTCAACTCAGAAATTTCTGTGCTAGAAACTATTAAGTCAATAAACAGCAACTTGAAAATTCCTGAGAAAATAAGTTCACTGCCAGAACTTTACGATATTAGAGAGCAACTAAAAGTAGAACTTGATCGAGTCTCTAAAATGCCCAACCTTGAAGAAGTAAGAGAACCTTGGCAATATCAATACCAGCTACGAGAGTATGAAAAAACTTTGAAAGACTTCCGCACTATAGAAGCAAAAATTCTCAAAGAAGAAAAAGCTTCTCAAAGTTGGAAGGAAGCACTGAGCATAGCAACTAATGCGGTAGCAAAAGGAAAAAAACCACAGGCAAATTATCAAACTTGGCAGGAAGCAGAAAATCTTTGGTTAAATGCAATTGATAGTTTGCGTCAAATACCTCAAGACTCATTGATGACAAATCAAGCGATCGAAAAAATGATCGAATATCAGGGGTATTTAGCAGTTGCCTGTTATGAAAAAGTAATAGCAGCAAGAGCATGGGAAGAGAATACAGAAAATCATAAAAATACCAAAACAATAAATTCTCCACCTATTGCATATAGTTTATCTCCTGGTTTCACTATGTATGGTGATACTAACAGAGATGGGAAAGTAGATGCAGCGGATAAGTCAGGTAGAGAAAGATGGTCTTTATCAGAAGGTGCGTTGATGTTATTTAATAATGATGATGATAATGGCGATTTAATCCCAGACTGGCGAGATGGGGATGTTAATGGTGAAGGTGATGCAGCAGATTTAGCTATTGTTAATATTCAATTGGCAAAAAGCTATAGGGATGCTGAAATTTATATCTCTACGGAAACAGATGTTAGTAACTATATTAATGTATTCCAAAAAACAGAAGCGGGATGGCAACCAGTGGATATTTCTGGTACTGAAGGGTTAATATCTAGGGAGAAAATAGTATTGGGAGTAGAAGCTAAACAATTTGCCGATCGCAATTGGAAAGGGGTAGTTAATTTGAAGGCGATCGCTGAAAAAAATGGTAGACAAATTGCTTCTGATAGTATTCAAATAGGTGTGGTTCCTTGGTTGATGTCTCCTAATACTGCTGCAGTTAGAGAACTTCATGTTAGCGATCGTGGTTTTGCTAATCAAGAGTTTATTGATAAAATCAAGGAAATTATTGAAAAAACAGGAGCAACTGCCAGAATTAATTCTGGTGGTACAACTTGGATGCAAGATACTAAGGAAATAGGTTATGTGCAGTTTCCAAGTCAAGGTAAAACGCGCAACATGAATGTGGTACTCAAAGCTAACCGTCCAGGAGAGAGCGATCGCTATGCTAGAACTCTTCTCAAGGATAATTTTGGTTGGTTTGAAGTTGGTAAACCCAGACAACTAGATCCTCTCAATCGGTGGGCAGATTCTTATGGAAATTTAGAGGTGACTCCACCTTTACCTGGATATCCTATGGGAAGAGTTTATTATGGTAAAGCAGGTGAAGTGGGTATGAATCCTGATATTATTGATTTCATTACAGCACAAAAAATTCAAGGTCCGCCAGTGGATGTTGATACTTCTTGGTTAATGATTCGTCATGTGGATGAAATTATTAGTTTTATTCCTAGTAAGTTTGGCAAACCTTTAATGTTAATTGTGAGTCCAGAAGCGGGGGTAAAGTTATTAGAAGAATTAAGTGAAGAAGGTTATGCTCAAGCTGCTATAAATCGTGGTTTAAGCACTCAAACAACTGTGCGGGCAGCGTTGAAAAATGAAAAATTAATTCAGCATAATCTCTATTTACAAAGGGTAAAATTAAATCCATTAATTGAGAAGTTAAAACAGGAATTTAATCTTAGTGATGACCAGATAATTCAGGTGCCAGCTATGTTTGGATATAGTGGTTATGCTTGGTGGCCGAATATGGTTAATTCGGTGGTAATTAATGGAGAATTATTGGTTTCTAATCCGGGAGGAGCGTTAATTAATGGGAGAGATTATACTGAGGAAAATTTCCGTAGGTTGGTGTCGGATTCTAGTTTAAATATTAATTTTATGGATGATAGATATTATCAGGAATTAAGAGGAAATGTGCATGATGCTACTAATACAACTCGCTTAGGAAAAAATAATCCTTTCTGGGAATCTTTATCTGAGAATATGTCAGATTTTAGAGGGCAAAGTTTAGATATGGTAGATATGAGATAATGTACAACATCAAATCGGGTAGTATCAGAATCAAGAAACCGGGTTTGTGGCAGTAGATGTAAATTTTGTGGGATATATAAAGACAAACCTGGTTTCTTATGGGTTTCCAAAGCTAGCAGATTTGATATGCAGCGTTTTTCAAGTTGATGAACCATATGGTAACAATCAAAACCCTGTAGGGGCGAAAGGGTATTTGCTGTGGTCTACCGACATGAAAACTGCTGTAATATCAAATCCGTTTGATTGGACATAAAAAAATCGGTAGTCCTGCTGAGGAATGGCGAAGATACATAAGTTTTGTAATTTCTTCCCACACTTCCCACACGAACCAACTTCCCACACGAACCAACTTCCCACACCTCCCACACCTCCCACACTCTCTCTACCATTCCTCAGCAGGACTACCAAAAAATCTTCTATCTTCATAACTACTAAATCTTGATGATTCTCTCTCCTCCTGACTCCTCCTTAGTTAAGCAATCTATAACTGTTTAACCGGATTTGATATAATTCCTAATACAGCTAAAAATTTTAAACTTGTATATCGGGGGAAAAAAATGTCAGATTTTATGGATTTTTTGAAGCACAAATATGCTTATGTTGCTCTAGGAGAATTTAAACCAGGAAAGTTTCAAGAAGCAAAAGAACTTTATGAAAAGGCAGTTGCTACTTATAACGAAGGTTTTAAAGGAGCATATTTATTACAGTTGCCAGGAACAGATAAAGGTATTGCTGTAATTTTTTGGGAAGGAGTTGAAAATGTGGATGCTAATCAAAGTGATGCTTATAAAGCAGCATTGGCAGAAATGTCGCATTTATTTGCTAAACCACCAGAAACTAATTTTTATGAGACTGTTACTGAGATTTTGCCAGAATAAGGGGGAATTGAGAATTGAGAATTGAGAATTGAGAATTGAGAATTGAGAATTGATATCAAATCCGGTAGCATCGGTATAATTAGATGGTTAATCTAGGAGTCAGGATGTAGGGACGTTGCTTGAGCATTACAGCGGTTTTCATATGAATAAACCACAATGATACTGACTCTTCACTCCTAACTCTTGACTCCTGACTCCTAACTCCTAACTCCTGACTCCTGACTCCTAACTCCTGACTCCTAACAATGAATTTAGTGGTCTACTCAACTGAAAAGCGCTGTAATGCGTTTTCCGTTCCGGAATGCTGCTCCGGAATGCTTCGCAAACATGTCCGATCTTAGCGGAAAACGTCCGTAGGTCCTCAGGAGGGAAGAGAATTTAGAAAGATTTACTCTTTGCTGAAAATGAATATTTTTTTATACCGAATTAAGCGGATTTGATATGAGAATTCAAATTCTAAGGGAATTTCATCTCAGTCAGATAAATTAGTCGCGAGCATCTTGCCCGCATCAGAGTTCTGAATTTGGAATTCTGAATTTAGAATTCATACCAATATACATAAGCAAACAAGCAGGACTTATATCATGTCCGGTTGAATAGTTATAAATAAAAATGGAGGAGTCAGAAGTCAGGAGTCAGGAGTCATATAGAATCCGGGTAATTAGTTATCGTATTACTGAGGAGTAATGAGTAATGAGTAATGAGTAAGGAGTAAGGAGTAAGGAGTAAGGAGTAAGGAGTAATATCAAATCCGGTTGAATACAAGAGTGTATTGTTGGGGGAGATGGTCCGATTGTCCGATT
>NZ_JAAHHT010000282.1 GCF_010672085.1 Okeania sp. SIO3I5 | reverse complement strand
TCCGATTTTTCCAGACTAGCTCTAATTGTCTTAGATTTTCTTGCTTTTTATCAGAATGCCAAAGAGTAAAAGTCAAACTTCTAATACCTTTACTTTTTTCGCTAGACGTACTATTTTCAGTCACAATTCCTAATTTTTTTAGGTAGTCTATAGTAGTCTGAATCTCATTTTTTCGTTTATCAGTTTTTGAACCAGATTTATATTTAGATGGTATTTCTTGATTTAATAAACCAGCAAGTTCTCTGAAAGTTGTTCTTATAAAAAGTTTAGGGCGATCGCTATCTTTATCTTTATCTTTCCATTCAGTAAATAATTCCTTTTCTGGATTATTCTGATGGTTGTAATTTATCAGAAACTCAATTAATTTTTTTGCTCGTTTGAGAGGTTCATCACCCCAGTTGCCTGTTCTTGCCATAGATTTTATTTAATTAGAATTATTTGAAGTTTGCGTTAGAGCTATTTTATTGTAGTAAAACCCATCAGAAGTATAAGAATATCGAACCACCAAAGAGTTAATTCAACTCTTCTAGTTGTGGTTTCTTCCCACACTTCCGACACTCCCCACACTTCCCACACTTCCCACACCTCCCACACTTCCCACACCCAAGTAATTATAGATAATAAAACAGTCCTAAGTTTGGGTGGTTTGGGTTAGTTTGTACCTACCCCAAACTTAAATTACTAATAATTTTAAGGGATTGAAAAAAGGTTTGGGTTACTCCCAAGCTATTCTCAAGCTGAATACTTTATTGTAAGGGATTTATAGGTTAATTACTGCACCCCTTGTCTTGGGGTAGTCTCTACCTTTTATGGTAGAAATGTAGTTCAAAAAGAAAAAAAATGAGTAATTACATTTCCCAGAAACCTTTAGCTAAAAGTTATGCAAAACATAGGAAAAAAAATAAAACTCAAATAACTGCTTCTATTATTTTAGAAATAATTGAAGTAGGGGCAGTGCTTATCACCTTATCTACTGTCACTTTGTCTTTAGCTCTTCTACTTACTCCTGTTGCTATGTTTTGCATATTTTACAAGTACAAGATTTTTGAATTAATTAAGTAAGTATACTAATACTAAATAACTTGTGAAAAAAACCGTAGGGGTTTGGTTTCCAAATCCCATCTTTATTTCAGTTAGGAAATCAAAAATATTACAACCTATACCCGAATTACTATATTTCTATAATAATTTGTGAAAAAAAACCGTAGGGGTTTGGTTTCCAAATCCCATCTTTATTTCAGTTAGGAAATCAAAAATATTACAACCTATACCCGGATTACTATATTTCTATAATAATTTGTGAAAAAAACCGTAGGGGTTTGGTCTCCAAATCCCATCTTTATTTCAGTTAGGAAATCAAAAATATTACAACCTAAATAATTTGTCAAAAAAACCGTAGGGGTTTGGTCTCCAAATCCCATCTTTATTTCAGTTAGGAAATCAAAAATATTACAACCTAAATAATTTGTCAAAAAAACCGTAGTGGTTTGGTTTCCAAATCCCATCTTTATTTCAGTTAGGAAATCAAAAATATTACAACCTAAATAATTTGTCAAAAAAACCGTAGGGGTTTGGTTTCCAAATCCCATCTTTATTTCAGTTAGGAAATCAAAAATATTACAACCTAAATAATTTGTCAAAAAAACCGTAGGGGTTTGGTCTCCAAATCCCATCTTTGTTTCAGTTAGGAAATCAAAAATATGACAACCTATACCCAGATTACTATATTTCTATAATAATTTGTCAAAAAAACCGTAGGGGTTTGGTCTCCAAATCCCATCTTTATTTAAGTTAGGAAACCAAAAATATTACAACCTATGCCCGGATTACTATATTTCTATAATAATTTGTCAAAAAAACCGTAGGGGTTTGGTTTCCAAATCCCATCTTTATTTCAGTTAGGAAATCAAAAATATTACAACCTATACCCGGATTACTATATTTATATAATAATTTGTGAAAAAAACCGTAGGGGTTTGGTTTCCAAATCCTATCTTTATTTCAGTTAGGAAATCAAAAATATTACAACCTAAATAATTTGTCAAAAAAACCGTAGGGGTTTGGTTTCCAAATCCCATCTTTGTTTAAGTTAGGAAATCAAAAATATTACAACATAAGCCCGGATTACTATATTTCTAGATGCCATTTTGGGTTAGGTTTGGAGACCAAACCCCTACGATAAAATACTGTACCAATTTTAAAAAAGATTGTTACAAATAATAAGCAGCAGCTCAAAGAGTTAATATTCAGATGTCTATTTGATGAAAAAGAGAAACTTTCGGGTAATTCCTGAATATTAAAGTTATTTATCCTGACTCCTGACTCCTGACTCCTCTAATTCTTTCTATTCAATTTATCAAGCTTTTGTAGAAAATAACTTTCTCGATATCCTCCCAATTGTCTCGATAATTCTAAACCTCTTTGAAAAGACGAAACTGCCAAACCAAAAGCTTTTAACTGTGCATAAACTTGCCCCATTCTGTCATAAGTTTCCATCATTCCATAAACATTTACAAACTGTTGATCCATCAACAATTGCACCTTATATATTTCAATTGCCGCCTCTTTTTCATCTTGAGAAAGATAGAGCGCTGCTAAATTTTCTAAAGCATCACTAGCAGTTACAAATCGTTGAATAGATTGAGCAATATCATAAGCTTCCTGATAGTATTGACTGGCAAGATTAAGCTTTCCAAGTTCCTCATAATCTTCAGCAATAGAGATTTTTATCTCTGGAACTTCTGCAATATTTTGTTGCCCTTCGTAAAAATCTACTAATCTTTCTTTCGCTATAATTGCTTGTAAAGGATTCCCCCCTTGATTATAAATAAAAGCTAATTGTTCGAGAGTATTTACCTTTTCAAAATTAACACTTACAGCAGGATTTGTTGTGTCTATTTCAGATACTTCTAAATCATTCTGTTGCTGAACATCTAATAACTCCTCATAAGCGATCGCTGCATTATCATAATCCAACCAATTCAAATGTATTTCCCCTACAGCAATTAAAGCTTGTTTGAGTGTAGCAACATCCTCTTTTTTCCTGGCTTCAACAATCACTTGTTGATAAACTTCAACTGCTGGATCTTTAGCTCGAACAATACTAAATGCCGAACCTAATGCTTGTAATAATTCTAGATTAGGAGGTTCTTCCTCTTGAATTTCTGGTTGTAAAATTTCCAGTCTTTTTGTAATCCATTGCACCTGTAATTTCTGAGTATTATTCCACGCTATTTCTGCAACTCTTGACAAAGCTACTAACTCTTCTGCTTTACCAAGATAACGACGCAAACGCAATTCTCTGTTCCAAATTTCAAAAGCTTTTCTTGTTTCTCCTGCTCCCAATAATGCTGCTGCCTCAACATTAAGTCTGTCAAGTTCCTGGGAAAATTCTTCTCGTTTTTCTCCAGTTAGAATTCCAGAACTAGGGGGGTTTGGTAATAGTGGATCTGGTTCAGTGCTTTCTAAGGGATTAGGAGAAAATATATCTGGAGATTCTAAATTTTCCTCTGTTTCTGTTTGACGTTGAGAGATAATATTTATCGTTGTTTTTCTGAGAGTATATTCAGAAAATTCAGGAGTTTTTGCTAAACAATAAGTCGCAAGATAAAAGTAAAAAAAACTGCTAGTTAGAACTAAGTTTTTAATTTTGAACATTTTAACTAGATTATAAATGGTTAAACTTACAGCAATGCATGAGAATGGTGAAGTACAGTGTAACACAGCCTGATCGGGCTGTAACAACCTGGAAGGTTGAACTGCCACTCATTACTAACAGGTTTCCAGCTTTTAACAAAAAAAAGCTTTGTACCTCACGCGCCTCCGAAACTGCTGTAAAAAATTAATTATAGTTGAATTTTGCCAAATTGAAGCTCATTACGACGATAGGAAGCAATCTCTATATCCCCCTGAGATTGCTTCCTTCCACTGAATATAAGAATAGAAATTCTTGCAATAAAAAATACTAGGGACGTTTCGCTGCGCGACATGAAACGCATTTTTGTTATGCAACGTCCCTACAAAACGCCTATCTATAAACAGGCTAACTTACAGCAATTTCGGAGTTAGTGAGGTACAAAATTTTACTACTTTTTGCAGTTCAGACTTCCATCCTGTAACAAGCAGGATGCTTATGTTACAAAAACTGTACCTCATCATTCTCATGCATTGCTGTAATATATAGAACTACGCAAATCAAAAATTACTTTTAACTTTTGACTTGCGTATAGAGCTGACTTTGGGTAGGCAAAAATTACATCATTCCCATACCAGGCATTCCCATGCCACCCATACCGCCCATGCCGCCCATGCCGCCCATGCCGCCATCCATATCAGGCGCTGGAGCTTTCTTCTCAGGTTTCTCAACAACAACAGCTTCAGTAGTTAATACCATACCAGCGATCGAACCAGAATTTTGCAACGCGGAACGTACCACCTTCGCCGGATCAAGAACACCAGCAGCAATCATATCCTCATATTCGCCAGTTATCGCATTGTAACCAACACTAAAATCAGTAGAACGTACTTTCTCTACAACTACTGAACCTTCTGCACCAGAATTATCTGCAATTTGACGCAAAGGAGCTTCTAAAGCACGCTTCACAATATCAGCACCAATTTGCTCTTCATCTGTTAAGCTAGCTTTCAGCTCATCAACCTTAGTAGACAAGTGAATTAAAGTAGTACCACCACCAGGCACAATACCTTCTTCCACAGCAGCTTTCGTCGCATTCAAAGCATCCTCAATGCGTAACTTCCGGTCTTTGAGTTCAGTTTCCGTAGCAGCACCAACTTTAATTACAGCTACCCCACCAGCTAACTTAGCGATGCGCTCCTGTAATTTCTCCTTATCATAATCAGAGTCGCTCTCATCAAGCTGTTTCCTAATTTGAGCGATCCGCTTATTCACTTCCTCTCCTGTTTCCCCACCAGCAACAATAGTAGTGTTATCCTTATTAATAGAAATTTTACGACCAACTCCCATCATATCCAAGTCTGCCATCTCTAGACTCAGACCAACCTCTTCCGAGATCATTTGACCACCTGTCAAAATAGCAATATCCTGGAGCATTGCCTTACGGCGATCGCCAAAACCAGGAGCTTTCACAGCAGCAACATTCAAAACACCCCGTGCTTTATTCACCACCAAAGTCGCTAAAGCTTCCCCTTCAATATCCTCAGCAATAATCAATAAAGCTTGACCAGCACGAGCAACTTTTTCCAGTACCGCTACTAAATCTTGAATAGAACTGATTTTTTTGTCAGTGATTAAAATACGAGCATTTTCAAATTCTACAACCAACCGCTCTTGATCAGTCACAAAATAAGGAGAAAGATAACCACGATCAATTTGCATCCCTTCCACAACTTCTAATTCTGTAGAAAGAGACTTAGATTCTTCAACAGTAATCACCCCATCCTTGGTGACTTTCTCCATTGCTTCAGAAATCATTTGCCCTACTTCTGCATCGCCACCCGCTGAAACTGTAGCAACTTGAGCGATCGCTTCTCCTTCTACTGGTTTAGCAACTGTTTCTATTTCTTTAACTAACTGATTAATAGTTTTCTCAATCCCTTTACGCACTGCGACTGGGTTCGCTCCAGCAGCTACATTTTTGAGACCTTCCTTAATCATAGATTGAGCTAAAACTGTAGCAGTGGTTGTGCCATCTCCAGCAATATCCTTAGTTTTAGATGCCACTTCTTGGATTAATCTAGCACCTGTATTTTCTAAGGGGTCTTCCAATTCAATATCTTTAGCTACCGTAATCCCATCATTAACAATTTGGGGAGCGCCAAATTTTTTCTCTAATAATACATTTCTACCTTTTGGCCCCATAGTGATTTTGACTGCATCAGCTAGGGTATTAATTCCTCGTTCTAGAGAGCGTCTAGATTTATCATCAAATTCTACAATTTTGGCCATATACTTTATCCTATTGCTTCCAAATAAAAATTTAGCACTCTACACTATCGAGTGCTAGTTCGTGGAAACCGTACATTTTTTAAGTCAAAATTCAAAATTCAAAATTCAAAAGTTAAAACACACAATCAAGTCAAAATTCAAAAGTTAAAAGTTAAAAGTTAAAACACACAATCAAGTCAAAATTCAAAATTCAAAAGTTAAAACACACATTGGAAAGACCTGCTCTCAAGTCAAAATTCAAAATTCAAAATTCAAAAGTTAAAACACACATTGGAAAGAGCTGCTCTCAAGTCAAAATTCAAAATTCAAAATTCAAAAGTTAAAACACACATTGGAAAGACCTGCTCTCAAGTCAAAATTCAAAATTCAAAATTCAAAAGTTAAAACACACATTGGAAAGACCTGCTCTCAAGCCACAATTCAAAATTCAAAAGTTAAAACACACATTGGAAAGAGCTGCTCTCAAGTCACAATTCAAAATTCAAAATTCAAAAGTTAAAACACACATTGGAAAGAGCTGCTCTCAAGTCACAATTCACAATTCAAAATTCAAAAGTTAAAACACACATTGGAAAGAGCTGGAAAAATATTTTATTATAGGCTAATTATGGCTGAAAAATCAAGGGATAATTTTTTCGACTACCTCCTCTATAATTCCTACTTCTCTTGTATGTCGCAAATCCGGCAACTCCCCTACCTGACTCCTGATTCCTGAAAAATATCATAGCTATTTGTAGCCAAAATTTATTAAATTGTTATTAGGTGGTAGTTTTTTAAATGAATATTAAATCAAGTAGTGCCGTGACACATCTAAAATGTTGCAAGAGGTGGGTTCCAGATTAAATTAATTAATCTTAAACCAATTTGATGAAACCGCCTCTTATCTTATACCATTTTGAAAAAAGAACTTTACGAATAGTAAGGGCGATAAAAATATTTTATAGGAGATGTACTTTTTACAAAAAAGATGATTGACAGCCTAAAAAATGGTATTTAAAGCTATTTATTCTGACTCCTGACTCCTGATTCCTGATTCCTGATTCCTAAAAATCACCCTAGCTATTTGTAGCCAACATTTATCAAATTGGTATTAGTAGTTTTCAACAATTAATAATTTTCATGTCAGCGACAGCCGAAACAATTAATAATTACCTCTTATTAAAAAGAAGAGGATTGGTTGAAAATATTTTTTTTCTCCTGGAAAATAGAGACTTTAAACCTTAATTTTTTGGCAAGCAAAATTTTGTTAAACCAAAGTGAGTATTATGAAAAATTTACAGAAAAAACAAATTGAGCAAGTCTTAGAATACATTAATAACTATTGGCATAGCTTACAGCGGGAAGCTAAGAAACAAGAAAAAAAAGGTGGTACTTTACTTGATTTACCTCATCCATATTTAGTTCCTAGCCATCAAGGAATGTTTCAAGAAATGTATTATTGGGATTCCTATTTTATAGCACTCGGATTAATAGGAACAGACTATGAAGAATACATTATTTATATGACAAAAAATTTAGCTGTTCTATTCGAGCGTTTTGAAATTATTCCTAATGGTAGTAGATATTATTTTACCTCTCGCAGTCAACCACCTTTCTTTACACAATTAATGTGGCTTGCATACGACGTAATGATATCTCAAAAGCGCGATGATGAGGCAAAACAATTTTTAGCCGAGATGACTGAAATAGCAGAAAAAGAACACATTAATGTCTGGATGGGAACAACAAAAGATAATAACCGCTTAGTTTTTTTCCCTGACAAAAACTCACCATCAATAGGATTATCCCGCTATTTTGATGTAAATTATTTACACGAATTAGCTTGTTGTGAAAGTGGTTGGGATCATTCCACAAGATGTGACGATCTTTGGTTAGACCATATACCTGTAGACTTAAATTCTATCCTTTATATTCGAGAACTTGATATTGCTAAAGCTAAAAAAATTCTCGGACAAAATGATTCTGTAGCTGAGTGGGAAGAGAGGGCAAAAAAACGAAAAGAATTCATCAATCAGTATTTATGGGATAGCGATCGCCAGTTTTTCTTTGATTATAATTACCAGACAAAAAGGCGCAATCCACATTTATCATTAGCAGGCTTTTTTCCCCTATGGGCAGGACTAATGGAAAAAGACCAAGCTGAGAAAATGGTCCGAAAGTGGCTACCTGTATTTGAACATCAGGGTGGCCTTGTTACTTCCCTGCAAGAAGTATCAGGAAGGCAATGGGCTTTTCCTAACGGTTGGGCCCCCCTTCAGTGGATAGTAGTTGAGGGATTAGAGAAATATGGATATGACGATGACGCAATGCGAATTCGGCAAAAATGGTGTCAAAATTGTTTCACTGTCTATGACCAGGGTATTTCTATCAAAAATCAAGATGGAACAGAAACTAAGGAACACAGCCTCTGGGAAAAGTATAATGTTGTGAACATAGGGCAAATTGCTGGAGATGGCTGTTATGGTCCATCTGTTAATGGTTTTGGTTGGACTAATGCTATTTTTAAAGTTTTTGCCGAATGTCTAAATATAGTTCAGTAGTCAGTAGTCGTAGGGGCGAATGGCCATTCGCCCTGACAGTAGTCAACCCACCCTTAACCCAACCCACCCCCAACCCCTCCGAGGAGGGGAGGAGCAGGAGGGGAAATAGGGAATGATTCTACCTAATTATCTGGCTCCATCGAGTATTGATGCTTAATATTTGACTGAGAATTTGACTCAACAGAAAGGTCAAATCAATTCAAAATTCAAAATTATTAATTCGCTCATTTTCATTAGCTTGAATTTTATAGGTTAAAAACTCAAAATAAGTCTTTCTTGTGCTTCTTATCGGTGAAAAATGTAGTATAAGTTAAACGAATTTTTACTTCATTCTTTAAAAAGCTGACACCTAACCGCTAATAGCTGAATGCTTACCGAAAAATCAAGGTTTAAACCCTCTCCTTTACTTTAAAGTTTTTCAAGAATAAAAAAGAAAAAAATTTCCTTTTTAAGCAATCCTCTTATTTTGAAAAAGAGGTAATTATTAATTATTAATTGTTAATTGTTAATTATTGAAATTAACTTGCCTTCCTTTTTACTCCAAACATTCTTTCAAAACTCATCGCTGCAACACCAATAATTACCAATATCATTCCAAAAACCTCTTTTCCTCCTAATACTTCTCCAATTGTAAAAAACGCAAGTAAAGCAGTTAAAGCCGGACCAAAAGTACCAATAATAGATGCTCTTGCAGCTCCAGCAAATCTAATAGCAAAACTATTTAATACATAGCTAGAAAGTGTTAAAATTCCCAGAATAATACCACCAACAATTAAACCAGACCACAAAGTAGAATCAATATTAGGCGACCATTCTAAAGGTTTAGGTATTATTAAACCCAAAGCAGAAAATACAAAAATTCCAGCAAAATTAATCAAACTAAACGGAATAGGATGAAGCTTTCCTGCTGACATTTGTGTTAGTAAAACATATCCAGCAAAAGTAATACCAGCTCCTACTCCAGCCAAAACACCTTCTTGATAATCACCAGCTCCACTAGGAATAACTAAAATTCCTCCCAAACCAATAATAACCATCGCAAAAATTCTGACAATAGAAGGGCGATCGCCAAATAATCCCCAAGATAATAAAACAGTAATAATTGGATAAATAAAGAAAATTGTAATGGCAATACCAGTAGGTATATTACCAATAGAAATATATATTAATACCTGAGATAAAAACAAAAAGAAAGCACTAGCAATAACTTTCCACCATAAGGAAAAATCTTGGGATTTAATAAAACGTTCAATATCACTCCAAACAGCAGGATAGAGAAATGTTGCGACTATAGGCATTAACAACATTACTACTATCAGTCTTAGTAATAAAATTAATAAAGAATTACCAACATTTGGGTTAATTAATCCTTGGGGTTGTAGTGATGTATTGAAAATAATCTTGAGACAAACATTAAATATAGATAATACTGCTGCTGAAAGTAGAGCCAAAATTAAACCAACCTGAACTTGAGAAGCAGACTTTTGAGGTTTAGTAGTAGATTCAGGTTGAGTTTTTGGTGCTATTTCTGGGGACTCAACAGGAGTTGATATTTCTGAAGAATTAGTATTGACTGAGTTCCTAGATCCAAACTGAGAATTTTGATAATTTCCAGATGAAACTGCATTATTTCTTTCCAGTTGTGCTTGAAGACGACTGACCAAAGTTTCTAGAATAACCTCTCCCTGCTGTTCCATATCGCGCATATTATTGAGTTTGACAGAAAGGTCACTTTCGTAACTGTCCAATTCCTGTTTTAGGGTGTCAAATGTTCTGCTCAGAGTAGCAGACAAGGAATATCCCAACTCATTAGCAGACTCATAATAACTATCTGGAGGATGAGTCATTGGTAATTCTCCTCCTGGAAAACCACCTTGTTGTAATCCTGGGTCAACATTCTCCCTTAACTCTTTAATTTTATGGCCTAACTGTTGTTGCAAATTATTGGCCAAAACTTGGGCTAATTGTTTGAGCCATAATTGTTGCTGGGCTATTTGTCGTTGAGAAAGAGATTCCAGTTGTTGAGCTTGCAACTGTTCATATTGTTTTCGTAATCTACTGACATCCTCATTGAGCTGTTCTTTCTCTACTCTTAGTCTATTTACATCTTCCCCTAACTGATTTGTTAAATTTTGACGAACATTGTCCAAGTCTTGAATGAGTAATTTCAAGACTTTTTCTGCTGATTGAGGAGTTTCGGCTCCCCGATCTGAGGGTTGAGTATCCATTTTCCGTTCCATCCTTGCTAACCTAAGCTCACAATACTTTTACTGCTCCATCGTAGAAGTCTCGGCACTCCTCTGTCCACAAAATATCAATTTTGAACTGACTGCCATAAATAGCATAAGTCATACCAGTTTGATCAATGTTTGCTACAAATATCTAGGTTTTTTTGAGGAGTCAGGAGTCGTAGGGGCGAGAAAGCGAATCACCCGTACAGGAGTCGTATGGGAATAGCTTCGATGCCATTTTTAGTTCATAAATTCTTGAATTCGTGAAAGGGACATATCCTTGTAAAGTATTTGTATTGCCCTTATTATTCGTAACATTCTTTTTTCAAAATGGTATCAGAAGTTAGAAGTCAGTACGGAAAAATAGCTATTTGACCATACATTCGCAGCACGGACTAAATTTGAGGGTTTAAGAATGTCCTAACCACTTACCTATCTTCAAGACCTTAGTATTTCCCACCCTCCCCACACTCCCCACACTCCCCACACTCCCCACACTCCCCACCCTCCTCACACTTCCCACACTTCCCACACCTCCCACACTTCCCACACTCCCCACACTCCCCACCCTTCCCACCCTTCCCAAAC
>NZ_JAAHHT010000281.1 GCF_010672085.1 Okeania sp. SIO3I5 | reverse complement strand
TACGATTTTGCAATTTCCGAGAATTTCTACTTCGTGGCAGTAATCGTTTCTGTTTCCTTGTTTGACAGAGATGGCAGGAAGGGAAGTACCGTGGTCTCGGTTATAGTCAATTTCTCTTCGCAGCACATGGATAAAAGTATTGCCTGTACGGAATCCTTTATTCCAAGTTCCTTGAGGACCTCGACGACCTGGGGTAATTTCTGGCATTCCTCGACTATTTAAAGGAATTACCCAGAACCGTTCGACTTTTTCGGCTCCTTTGAGGCGACCTTGCCTGAGAAGTAACCTGAGTCTGGCAGTAGAAATATTTAAAAGAAATGCTGCTTCTGTTGTACCAACTTTATCTGGTTCAGTGTTTATATCTTTCATAACTATTTCGGAGCATATAATGAATAAACTGGATAACCAAATACCCATCAAACCATAAAGGATTGAATTTGACAATATCTGATTTTCCAGTATTGACTTATGATAGTCATCTTAGTAGGAGATTTTATAATTACCTAAAATCTGAACTTAAGATAATTGCTATACTGTTTCGGAGCAAATAAAGTATAGACTGAACAAATATTATCCATCAGACTACAAAGGATTGAATTTGGCAATATTTGATTTTCCAGTATTGACTTATGATAGTAATCTTACTATAGCAATCCTAAATGATGTGTGAGAATTTTTATAATAGTTAAGATTGACGAAAAACCTTTAAAATTATGACTCCTGACACCTGAATCCTGACTACAACAAAAATATTACAATTGAAATAGGATTGCTATAGAAGATTTTATAATTACTCAAAATCTCAACTTAAGATAATTGCTATACTGTTTCGGAGCAAATAAAGTATAAACTGAACAAATATTATCCATCAGACTACAAAGGATTGAATTTGGCAAATAATTTTTAATTTTCCAGTATTGACTTAATAATCGTAATCTTAGTGGAAAATTTTACAATTATTTAAAATCTCAACTTAAGATAATTGCTATAATTCTCATCCGAGTAATAATCAGAAAAATAAAATTGACTCATGTCTGGTCAGATAATTAATTCCCCAAGCCAATTAAGCTCTTTTAATCTTGAGAAACCTATTAATTTACATGCTAGATGAGCATCGTTTCACTTTTATAGATTTATTTGCAGGTATTGGTGGATTTAGAATTCCTCTAGAAAAATTAGGAGGTAAATGTTTAGGATATTCGGAAATTGACTCTGATGCAATAAAGGTTTATCAGCAAAATTTTTTGACTGGATATGTCAATAATGATGAAAAATATTTGGGAGATATTACTAAAATTTCTGAGTTACCTTGGCAAGTCAATCTGATAGTTGGTGGGGTTCCTTGTCAACCTTGGTCTGTGGCAGGAAAGTTACGGGGTTTTGATGATTATAGAGGAAAACTTTGGTTTGATACTATTAGAGTTGTGGAGAAAAATCAACCGGAAGCTTTTATTTTTGAAAATGTTAGAGGGTTAATTAGTCCGGCTAATCAAAGGTCGTTTGAATTAATTATTCAGAAGTTTGAAAATATTGGTTATCGTGTTTATTACAAGTTACTTAATTCTGCTGATTTTGGATTGCCTCAAAATCGAGAACGAGTTTTTATTGTGGGGATTAGGAAAGATTTATATCTAGATAATTTCTCTTTTCCTGAACCATTGAATTTTCAAGTTAAACTTTTTCAAGTTATTGATGGTCTCCAGGCTGATTTTGATATTCAAAAGGCAAAAGTATCACCAGATATTTTGTTTAATGGTAATGTTCCAGTATCTAGAAATAGATTTCAGAAAAATGATGAGTTGAATGATTTTTTTGTTTTTTGTGATACGAGAAATGGTCATACAACTATTCATTCTTGGGATTTGATCGAGACAACTAAAAGGGAAAAGTTAATTTGTGGAACTATTCTCAAAAATAGACGGAAAAAAAAGTACGGAACTAAGGATGGTAATCCTTTATCTTTTATTGATTTATCTGAGTTAATAGATAATTTGCAAATTCAAGAGTTACATAATTTGGTAGAGAAGAAAATTATTCGTTATGTTGCGGAGCAGGGTTATGAATTTGTCAACTCTAAAAATTCATCAGGAATTAATGGCATATATAGAATATTTTTACCTCATTCAGAAATTGTGCCGACCTTAACTGCTACAGGTACAAAAGATTGTATAGCTACGGTTTCTATTAATGCAGAAACTCCAGAGGAGTATAAGTCTTTATTTATCAAGGAAATTTATCAGAAGAAAAAATATCGTTATATAACTGCAAAAGACAGTGGGAAGTTACAAGGTTTTCCTAGTTGGTTTAGAGCGCATAGTAAGGAGAATATTGCTAAGAAACAATTTGGGAATGCTGTATCTATTCCGGTGGTTTATTATTTGGCTGACTCTTTAGTTAGGTTGCTAGGTTTTATTAATTAGATTCTCATACATCATAAAAATAAAACCTTACGCCTTAGTGTTACTTATATTTTGACTTAATCCATTGGTCAATCTTTGATTTCATCTCAACTCCAACTTCTCTAAAAATATTTAATAAGTCTTCATATACCTCTTCCCCTGCACATTCATTCCAAAAATTTTCTTGAATTAATAGCTCATTTTTTACATCACATTCATTAGCAGTCCATCTAGTATAGGGGCGAGGATGATAAGGATTGTAAGGAATAGCAATATAAGTTTTGATATTAGCTTGTTTGTGTTGACTAAACCTTAATCCACACCAACGAAGCATTTTTCTTCTTAATGCAGCAAATTCTGTTTTATTTGGTTTTGCAGTAGTTATATCAATATATAGCTCTTCATCTGTATTTGGTTGATAAATAAAAATATTTACACGAGAATCTTTATCATCTTTCCTTGGTTTTCCCTGTTTAATAGATTGCCTGATTTTTTCAATTTCTCCTACTTTATCAGGAGAGGTATTACTCTGACATAATTCATCTTAAATAATTGCGGTCGATTACATTATAAATTTAGTGCTGGGAGGAAAGCAACCAGCAAATAAATTACTTTCAGACCCAAAATTAGAACAAACTAAGTTGCTCACCATCAAAACTATCAAACTGTTTAGTACGTTTAGCACGTTTAGTTTTAGGTTTAGTTTCAGTTGTTAGTTCAGATATATCAAACAAGTTTAGCTGAACTGGAGTCTCTAAGACTTGTTCAAGGGACGTTGCATACAACGTCCCTTGAACAAAATTAACTGACTTTTGTTTAACTAACTCACCAAAACTATAAGTATAACCATCAGATTTGTGTAGATGTTGGCAATACTTATAACTAATGCCTTGGACAGTTTCAGTCTTAGTTTTGATATTGAAATTGCCAGTCTGGCGAACTGCTACCCGACCAATATAAGTGCCAATTTTCTTACCTTTAGTAACTACAGCTTTGACAATATCTCCGGTTTGGAAGCCATAGAATGATTTCTGCCTGAGTTTAGGGGATGTACGGGGGAAGCCATATTTATCAGGCTTGACCATTTGCCGACTACCATGACCCATAGCTTTAATCAACAGAGGTTGATAGTTCCGAATGTTCAAAGTGTCAGGAGTAGACTTACCAACACAAGCTGCATCAGTCCAATGACTTTTGCTAATACCTAACCGTTTCCGGTTATATTTGGTTAACGCACCGCTACCAACTTCCACAGGTAATCCTGTAGATTCGAGAATTTCTTTAAGTTTCCAGCGAGTGGCGTTTACCGCAGCAACATCAGCCAAAGGTTGCTTGCGTTGCTTGTTAATCAATTCTAACAACTTGGGTTTATCAGACAAGAAATCTTCAGGAAGTTTATTAGATTTAGCCTGATTGCAGTCTACACAGCTTAAAACTAAATTGGATACTCGATCAGAACCACCACGGGACTTAGGATGGAAATGGTCTAGATTAAGTGCAGCATCTTTAGTCCCACAATAGACGCAAGTATGGTTAAACTTCTCAAGTAAATACTGTCGAACTTCATAACCAAACAGTTCACCTTTTTGATACTCAGTTCCTTGAATTTCTGGATTAACAATCTTTTGGCTATCGAATTTAACTAACTCCATGCTAATTGAATCAACCGGAGCATATTTGATTAACTTATTAACCCAGGATTTAATATTGTTAACCCGACTTATTAAGCTTGGTGGCAGCCAACCTTTACGACGCTTACGATTAAGAAATCGTGGCTGACGATATCTAGTCTTACGATTACGTCTAGAGCTTCTTAAAGTCCTGCGTTTAGTTAAAGCTTCGGAAATCTGAAATCCACGATGTTCTAACTCAGCACACCAAACAATGTTGGCATCAGATAACAAGGCTAGTCCACTAAACCTTGCACCTGGGTCTATTTTAATTCTGTATTGCTTTTTTGCCCTTGCTTCCTCCTTCAAAATGATAGTGAATGGGTATCTATTTAGAATGGCTGCTTTCTTAGCAAATAATAGCTTTCTAGCAGCAGCAGGATGTATTAGGTCGCAGGGGGTCTTATTGCAGTCCAATACGAAAACTGAGTTTTTGTTTAACATTGAAAAATCTCCTATTGCTAGGGTCAAAACCACCGAGCCAAAGTTATCGGTCGGCACATCTAGATAGCACTTCCAATACCCAAATTAAGATGTTTAACTATCTAGTTCTAGAGCGACGGACTGGTGAAGCATCCGAAGGTAGGAACTTTAAAGCACTTACCGATAACGTAGCCACTTTCTGGCTTAGGCGGGTCAACTCTGAACTTGCAGGCCGAAACCTACAAGCCCACACTATATTCTAAGAATTAGTGTTGGGTCGTTG
This sequence comes from Okeania sp. SIO3I5, assembly GCF_010672085.1. Lineage (GTDB taxonomy): Bacteria > Cyanobacteriota > Cyanobacteriia > Cyanobacteriales > Microcoleaceae > Trichodesmium. The sequence continues at coordinate 6,542 of NZ_JAAHHT010000281.1, read as the reverse complement.
ACATTGAGTTTGAGCTTCATAGCCAGCATTTTCAGCTAATATTTTAGCAAGAGGTTCATATACAGACATAATGCTTCAAAAAATGGCTTATAGTCAGTTTCAGCGCAGTATCTATTTAACTTTGCCTCAATCACATTTTGTACTAAATCTTTAATTTTGGTCTTAGTCAAATATTTCATTATCAATGAATCTGCTAAATTTACTCACAAAATAGCCTTTTCCTTCTTAACATAAATGCCCCTAATATTCCCTTCCTCCCACTTCCAAAAAATTTCCACCCAAGCAGAAACATCCTATCCAAATGAATGTTGCGGCTTACTATTAGGTCAGCAAAACCAACAGACAAAAACAGTCATTGAAGTCTGGCCTGCTGAAAATGCCTGGCAAACAGAAGCAGATGAATATTGGCCAGAACAAAAAGAATTTACAGAAGAAAAAAGATATGCCATATCCCCACAACTAATGCTCAAAGCAATGAAATCTGCAAGAGAACGCCACCTCTCCATCATTGGCATCTATCATTCCCACCCAGACCATCCAGCCACCCCCTCAGAATTTGACCGTACTTACGCCTGGCCAGAATATTCCTACATTATCCTCTCAGTGGAAAAAGGCAACACTATTGACTTTCTCTGTTGGTCTCTTGACGATAATCATCAATTTCAACCAGAAAAAATTATTAAAAGATAGGGCACTGACCAGATAACCAGTTTAATATACTTAATTTAGGAAAAAAATTAAATATTGCTCAGTATATTACTTGGCTTTGTCAGGCGATCGCCAGTATTAGTCAGGAACGGAAAAAGACAAAAAAGATCGAACTCTAGATTCTTGCTCCAACAAACATAAGATACCGTTGAGATGTGGAGTCTTAAATTGATGCTTGGCTAAAAGAGAAAGCTAACAGCTGAATACCTAGTTTCTTTGCAAAACTTGCCAAACTAATATTATTAAATAAATACCTAGGCAAAATTGTCATGTTAAATCCGAATCTGGAACAAATCCAGTTAAATACAGAAGAGTATCAACGTTATTCGCGCCACCTGATTCTACCGGAAGTAGGATTGGATGGTCAAAAACGTCTTAAGGCAGCCAAAGTTCTATGTATAGGAACGGGGGGTCTTGGTTCTCCACTATTGTTATATCTAGCAGCAGCAGGAATTGGAAATATTGGAATTGTAGATTTCGATATTGTTGATAGTTCTAATTTACAACGACAGGTTATTCATGGTACTTCCTGGGTGGGTAAGCCAAAAATTGAATCTGCTAAAAATCGGATTCACGAAATTAATCCCCACTGTCAGGTTGACCTTTACGAAACGAGGTTAAGTTCTGAAAATGCTCTAGACATTCTTAAGTCTTATGATGTGGTTGTGGATGGTACGGATAATTTCCCGACTCGTTATTTGGTTAATGATGCTTGTGTGCTTCTGAATAAACCTAATGTCTACGGTTCAATTTTTCGCTTTGAGGGTCAGGCAACTGTCTTTAATTATGAAGGTGGACCGAACTACCGCGACCTTTACCCCGAACCCCCGCCCCCAGGAATGGTACCTTCTTGTGCGGAAGGTGGTGTGTTAGGTATTTTGCCGGGAATGATTGGAGTTATCCAAGCGACGGAAACTATCAAAATTGTTTTGGGTCAAGGTACAACTTTGAGTGGTAGATTATTACTTTATAATTCTCTAGATATGACTTTCCGGGAATTGAAACTGCGTCCTAATCCAGTACGACCAGTTATTGAAAAGTTGATTGATTATGAGCAGTTTTGTGGCATTCCTCAAGCAAAAGCACAGGAGGCAGAAAGTAAGATGGCTATTCCAGAAATGACGGTTCAAGATTTGAAGCAATTATTGGATAGTGGGGCAGATGATTTTGTCTTAGTGGATGTGCGGAACCCCAATGAATATGAAATTGCGAAAATTCCTGGGTCTGTTTTAGTACCATTGCCAGATATTGAGCAGGGTTCTGGTGTGACAAAGGTTAAGGAATTAATGAATGGTCATCGTTTAATTGCTCATTGTAAAATGGGCGGGCGATCGGCTAAAGCGTTAGGTATTCTGAAGGAAAATGGTATTGAGGGTACTAATGTTAAAGGTGGAATTACTGCCTGGAGTCAGGAGATAGATTCTTCTGTGCCTCAATATTAATTCAGAAGTAAGAAGGTAGAAGGTGGAAGGAATAGAAAAGCTAAAACTTATACCAATTGGGATAATTAAATTAGTTAGAAAAAACCTTCTTCCTTCTAACCTTATATCTGCTAATTAACTTTGGATACCAGTTTCAAAAATTACTGCTAGATTAACTTTTTTTGGTAGTTAGGGAAAAGCTTAGTTTAGTAATATAGGAAAATTAAATTCGATGGTTTTTCATATTCCCTAATCCCTTACATCGCTAAAAAGTTAAGGCTTCCCTAAATTAATCGACTGGAGGTGAAAGTAATGGTTTTAATTCCACCACAGGCTAAATAATCAACATTAACTTACAAATTACAATCAACAATTTATGAGTTATAAAGTTTCAGAGAAAGAGGATACTATAAGTAACCATAGAACTTGTCAAGATGAAAAAATAGTAGCAACTTTTTTAGCAGAACTATCTAAAGTTTTGGCTTCTCTAGAAAGTCTGTCTGAGAAAAAAGATTTTAGTAAATAATCTGAATCAGTCTGAGTCAAAAAGGGGAGAAAATTGATTTTTTTTCAAGTAACTTTCACGAAGAAAATCAAGACTAGCTCAAATAAGTTACCGGATAGATAGGCAGATTTTAAAGATTTGAAAAGTCTAGTATTTTTGTATTCGTTAATAGATTTTTGCTAAGATTATTTGATGTTTGCCAAATTAACTATAATTATTTGGAGAGTTCTATGGAAAGTCCGTGCAAAATTTCAGAATTAGTATGGGTTTGGAGACAAAACCCATATCTAGGGTTTGCTGATTAAATATTAAATCCTTTTCAGGTAAAAGTTTCAGGCTTTTTAGGTCTTGAAAAAATCCAAGCTTTTAGGTTTTTTAGATTCAAAAATTTAGTATTTTGGGCAGATTAAAGACAGAAAAATTGACGAACAATTTTTAAACCTACCTTCTCTAAATTCCCCTAACTCCTGACCGAAAAATTTGGGTCTCAAGCCTCCCCTTGGATAGGGGATAAAAAAAAGAATATTCCCTATTTCAAGCCTCCCTATTCCAGGAGGTACTGATAACTGATAACTGATAACTGATAACTGAAATGGCTCCTACCCCTACCACAAGACTTTTGAGCGCAAATCCATATCTAGTATTTTAATCAACTAAAGCGATCGAATCTCAACCCTTTTTCTCAAGGATAATAATAATTTTTCCTAGTCTACTTTTTGCCTGTTATTTGTGCTTCATTATTTCCAATAAATAAAGCAGATTAAGTATTATTTTGCTTCAGACAAAACTCCAGAAAAGATATTTTTCACAGAAATTGAAATTCGTTCGATATCTTCTTTTAAAAGTGGCGGCCACATAACACCTTTTCGTCTACCTGCTTCAAATAGTTTCAGACTTTCCATTGCTAATAAATATAATCCGGCAACTAATTCTCTGTCTAGAAGGGGGTCACCTTGTAATGTTTCAAAAGAAATTTTTAGAGCTAACAAAATGTTAGTTACTTGACCGGGAATGGGAGGTTTGCCTTGGTCGAGACGCATGAGAAAAGCATCTGGGTTAATTTTGGTTTCTAGGGCAGTTCCTTGGTCAATGAGAAATTGACGGGCGGTTTCGTAATCCATATTAAAAATTTAATAGTTCTGATAATTTAATTTTCCTGGTTTCTGATTTATTTAGAGTGTAGGAGCAGATTTTCAAAATCAATATTAAGTTTTATATGCTAGAGTCTATTTGTAAATATACAGTAAATATACATTAGAGGTTAACTGCTATGGAAACAAACTCAAATGATAGGATTATTTTGGAAACTATAGATAGCGATTACTTAGATAAATTTAGAACTTTGAACGAGAGACTAAAATCCATAAAATTTCCTTTTCCTACTCCTACCAATCCAGAGAAAGCATTGTATTTTTGGGATAAGTTTAAACAAAAGGATATAGTCTACGAATTAAGACACGTTGAACCCCCATCGACTCTTTACTATAAGGGCAAAGATTGGAATTTTCTTAACGTGGATTTAACTGTTGGTTTTGGAGGTACAGAATCTCCTTCAGTTGATGGATCAATGGCGGCAATATTATTAGGGCAATTAGTTTGTGAGTACGAAGGAGTCGTGATTTCTGGAGGAGTTTTTGGTGTGGATATGATGGCTCATTTAGGAGCATTAGATGTGGGTGGAAAAACTTTTGCCGTTTTAGGTAACGATGTTAATAGTGGATTGCATCCTTATGTTCCTCAACGGAAGTTACTTGAAACATCAATATTAAATAATGGTGGTTTAATTTCAGAATATCCAGATTTTGGCAATAGATTTGGCGACCGTCTGTTGCAAAGAGATCGAATTATTACAGCACTTTCAAAGTTATTTATTGTGATTGAATCTGGTGAAAAAAGTGCTACTGTAGATACCGCTAAACGAGCATATCTTCAAGGAAGAACTGTTTTTGCAATTAATTGGGATTATATGCCAGAAGTAAATATTACTAGACCCAGAGAGGGAAATATACAACTAATTAATGAATTAATTGCGCTGCCTTTTCCTAATAAACCGATTAAAACATACGATGAACTGGCAGATGAATTTAAGAATGCTCTGAGTTTATTACCAAAGTTAAATTAGTTAATATTTACTGAATCAAGTTTTTAGCCATCATGGACAATATTGATAGCATTGTTAATCAATTATCTAACGAAGTTTTTCATCAAGACCTTACTATTAAACCATCTTATTACAATGACCTGAATAAGATATTTAGTGAACAAGATTTATCTAAGATGCTGAGACATGAAATTATCAAAAAAAACGATCAGTCAATTCCTTTATTTTTGACCGTTGTTAAAGAGTATTTTAATTCTTTGGAGAATAAATCGGTGGCTATACTATGTAGTGGTAGTGGATTGCTGTTTGAAGAAATTTATCATAATGTTAGCTTTTATACCCGCACCATAATCTTTGATTTGGTGTCGTATGGGAATGCTTTTAATGCTTTTCATGTCGCGCAGCGAAACAAATTTAATATTTTTGTGCTATAATAATAGTATAATAAAACCCTACACTGTCAAGCTTTAGTGTTATAAAAAGGTTGAAAAAATTGAAAGCCAGATATAAATATCGCATCTACCCTAATCATGTCCAAATTAAGAAGTTTAATCAACTATTTGGATGTTGTAGATACGTTTGGAATCAAAGTTTAGCATACTGTAATCAATTATATTTTAACGGTATTAAAAAGCCTTCATATACTGATTTAACTAAACAATTTCTAACACAAGCTAAAAGAGATTTACTTTGGTTAAAAGAGGTAGCTTCTACTCCATTACAGCAATCATTAAAAGACTTAGACCAAGCATACAAAAACTTTTTTAATAGTTGTACTGGAAAAAAGAAAGGAATTAAAGTTAAACCTCCTAAATTTAAAAGTAGAAAGTCAAAACAAACAGCAAGATTTGTAGGAGCTAATTATCAGATTAACCAAGATAAAATCTATCTACCAAAAGTAGGTAAGATAAAAATAGTTTGGTCAAGACCATTAGTTAGTCAGCCTACATCTGTAACTATTATTAGAGATTCAGCTAATAGATATTTTGCTAGTTTTGTAGTAGAAACTAATTCGGAAATTCTGCCTAAAGCTGAGAAATCAATAGGTATAGATTTAGGTATTAGCACATTTGCAACATTGAGTAATGGTGAGAAAATATTAGCTCCTAAGCCACTCAAACGAAACCTCAAAAAGTTAGCTAAATTTCAAAGAAAGTTTGCCAAAACTGAACCAGGCAGTAAACGTCGTGAAAAACGTAGATTAAGAATAGCTAAACTCCATAGCAAAATTAAAGATATTAGGACTGACTTTTTACACAAGTTATCAACTGATTTAGTAAGAAAGTACGACACAATCGTACTAGAAAATTTGAATGTTTCTGGCATGGTTTCCTACGGAATGCTGCGCAAACGCAATCGCAAATTAGCCAAAGCAATCAGTGATTTAGGCTGGAGAAAATTTAGGACTTTGACTGAGGCTAAATGTAAAAAGTATGGTAGAGAATTTATAGTAATTGATAGATGGGAACCAACTTCTCAAAAATGTAGTTATTGCGGGTTTAAAGGTGGTAAAAAAGAGTTAAATATTAGAGAGTGGACTTGCTTAAACTGTGGCACTTTCCATGATAGAGATATTAATGCAGCAATAAATATTTTAAAAGTAGTTCAACCGACAACCAAGGTTAAAACTATTGAAACTAAAGTATTAGATAATCCTGTACAACTATCGCTTTTCAATGTAGTCGCCGAGGGTCAACGGTCGATTATTTTCGGACACGGAGAAAACGTCAGACTTCCTGTAAAAAGGAAGCAGATTTCAGCGATGTGGTGCGACTCGTTGGCCACTAAACCAGTAAAACTGGGTATA
>NZ_JAAHHT010000280.1 GCF_010672085.1 Okeania sp. SIO3I5 | reverse complement strand
CGCAAAGAAACCGGGTTTTTAGGATAAATCGTTGTTTTTAACAATAAATATTGACGAAAAAACCCGGTTTCTGGATTCGCCTGCGTAAGTCCTGAATAATTCTAAATGATTTGTGAGAGAAAACTGTAGGGATTTGGTTTCTAAATCCCATTTATTCTTGGGTTTGGAGACCAAAACCCTTACATTAAGGAAGTTAGAAGTTAGTAGGGGCGAACGGCCGTTTGCTTCGCATAACTATCGTTAACGCCCGTACAGAAGTTATTTTTGTAACGGGGATTTGAGCAACTCTCCAAAAATATTTCACCTTAAAAGGCGGAGTTTTAGACCCAATTATTTTGATAAAATCTTACTATTCAAAAACTAGAAATAAACCTGAACAAAGAGCAAGTCGCAACACTTCATCTTTTTCTTTATTTGTAAGTATTTAGCCGTCAGCTAACAACTATTAGCTATTTTTTAGTTTTAGATAAAAGCTTTATTAACTAAATCATAATTAAATCTGACTACAAAAGCCGACTTTATAGTCTAAATTAATTTCGAATCCCTCCTTAAAGTTAAAATATTATCGCTAAAAGCTGACAGCTAGTAGCTGAATACTTACCTTAACTTTATTAATATATCTTAAATTAGCAATCTTGTCTATAAATGTTTATAATTGGGAAAAATATAGTATATTTTCTGTATATTTGAGAGGAATTAATAATTTAATATCAGGGTAAAAATTCAACCTTCAGCTATCAGCTATCACCCATGAATTATTAACTATAGCAATCAGGAATAATACCATTTATCATACATTCTTGCTACATCTCTTTGAGCAGTAGGGACGCCCTTATGCAACATCCGTACAGAGCAGGGAGTAGGGTTAAAAAATATCTTATATCTTTATTTAATGGCAACAAATTGTTAAAAACATTGCTCTTACTGATTTATTAGTTAATAACTGAAGTTTTGAGCAACTTCTTGCATTAATGCATGGGAATTGGTATGAGATGTGAGAAAAAAGTGTAGGGATTTGGTCTTCAAACCCAAGCTCTAAGGATTTGGAGATCACACCCCTACGATAAAATCTTACAACCTATTTAGGATTGCTATAATTAATCAGATCGAAAGAGAGATTAGTCTCTAAAAAGTGACATAAGAATAAAATTGGTCATCAGCTAACCGTAGTAAGTCCTGTATGTTTAAAAACTGATAGCTGAAACCTAATAGCTGAATGCTTACATATCAGGAAATTAAACTCTAATTTAGATTGGTTAATATAGTAGTCATATTATTTTTGAATAAAATGTTGATTGAACGTTTAAAAAATATACATTGGAATCAAGCACCAAAAATCATATCTTTATTTTCAGCTTGTGGAGGAATGGATTTACCATTTCACTATGCAGGATTTAATTTGGTTTGGGCAATTGATTCTAATTTTTATGCCTGCAAAACTTTTGAGAGAAATATTTCTAATATTATCGAGAATAATCAAATAGAAAACATAAATATTTCTCAAGTTCCAGAAGCAGATTTAATTACCCAAAAATGAGGTCTAAAGCCTCCCTTTTTAAGGGGATGAAAAAAATATTTAATTCAGTATTTCAAGCCTCCGACTTCAGTCGGAGGTTCACTGATAACTGATAACTGATAACTGATAACTGATAACTGAAATGACAGGAGGTTTCCCTTGTCAAGATTTTTCAATGATTTGAAAACGCCCAGGTTTAGAAGGTACTAGAGGCAACTTATATACCTACTTTTTAGACTTTGTTAAAAGGAAACAACCCAAGGCATTCATAGCAGAAAATGTCAAAGGTTTATTAAGTGCAAATAAACATCAAGCAATTCAACGAATAATCTCAGATTTTGAAAGTATATCTCCTGGTTATTTAGTCAAACCTAAACTATATAATTTTGCTGATTATGGAGTACCTCAGTTTAGGGAAAGAGTAATTTTAGTTGGGATTAGAATGGATACAGGTTTTAATTTTATTCATCCTGCACCAGAATATGGAATTGGTCAGAAATATCCCTATATAACTGCTTGTGAAGCACTTAAAAATGTCGAAAAAATTCCTTACAATAATGAACATCAAAAAATTCAACCTCGGACAATTGAAATATTGAAAAGAATAAAAGCAGGAGGAAATTTTACAGACATTCCTAAAGATAGTCCCTACTATGTAAAAGGAATGATTAGTCACGTTTATCGATGCATTCATCCAGACAAACCTGCTGCAACAATTATTGCTGGTGGAGGTGGAGGAACATGGGGTTATCATTATCCCGAACCAAGCTCTTTAACAAATAGAGAAAGAGCAAGATTACAAACATTTCCTGATGATTTTATTTTTGAAGGTTCTTTTACTGAAATTAGGCGACAAATTGGTAATGCAGTACCTCCAGATGGAATTGTTTCTATTGTTGAATCTTTAATTCCACTATTCAAAAATGATTATCAGAAAATAGATTTATATAGTCTTAGTAAACATTTACAAGCTATGTCAATCAAAGAAAGATTAAAATTAGCAGAATCAGAACTACATGAACAACCAATACAGTTAAGTTTACTCTAGTTTTTGAAATTAATTTTATGGCTATTTATACTAATCATAATGGTTGTTAGTAAATTAATAAATTTTATGGCATCCCTAAAAATGTAAGTATATTATTTAGTAAACCTATTTCTTTTTCATAAGTAATACTAAATCCGGTTTAAATAGGAGGTTTATTAGAAGGATAAAGCACTTATACTAGAGGCAGGAGATAAAAGAGTTTTTCATAACCGGATTTGGTATAAAGTGTGAAAATCATTACTTGCTTACTACTATCAATTTAACCATTAAGGAGTAATATTATGGCTCGACTATCTGGTAAGGATAGAGAAATATTAGATGAAGCATTGATTAGTGCCTTTAGACACTATAACGCATTGAAGAGAATGGTCAGATTTCAATTAGATGAAAATCTAGAAGAAATTGCGGATAAAAGTACACTTAATCAAGTTGTTTTTAATCTATCAAATTGGGCAGAAGCAGAAAACAAACTACGGTGGTTGATTGAAGGAGCTTATAAGGAAAATCCTCATAATCAAAAGTTACAATATTTCTATAAAACTATCTTCCCAAAGTATTTTCCTGTCAAGCAATCCATTATTTCTGAGAAACAAAAGAACGCATTAGTAGATATTTTAGAATAAACTTTTTCAGGTTTTATTGATTATGAAATCTTGAAAATAACTCTCGAATTTACTGAGCGATTAACTAAAACCAAATCTGTAAATGAATCATGCAAAAATAGGATTAAACAATGGCAAGAAAAGATAGCTTTTGAAGCATCTGAAGAATCTATTGTTTTGATTACCAGTTCTTATGATAAAAAAGCAAATGTAATTGGTACTGGATTTGCTTTCCATCGAGAAGAAGATATTACTTATTTACTTACCTGCGCTCATGTTGTTGAAGATATGGGTGGTAAAAATAATGTATTAGTGAATAATATTCTTGCAGAAATTGTAGCAATAGGAGATATAAGAGGTTTTGATTTAGCAGTTTTGCAAGTAAGAAAACTTGACCATATTCCTTTGTTAAAATTAACTATTTTCTCTTCACAAATAGAAAAAGATTTAAACATTAAAATCTGGGGTAATTATCTTTACGGTGAAGAGAAAAAAATATTGTTTCAGCCAGTCGAAGGTATAATAGAAATGTCTAAAAAAATCAAGGTAATTCAATCTGGAGAAAAAGTAACTTTTTGGAAATTACAAATACAAGAAGGACGACTACAAAAAGGCTACAGTGGTTCACCTGTTATTGACTCAGAAACAGGTTTAGTTTTAGGCGTAACTACTAATATGGAAGACAAAAATGGAGAGCAAGGAACAGCAATATCTATAGCAGCTTTAAGGAAAATTTGGCCGAAAATACCTCTTGAAAATATTTAACTTCTTAAATTGATCTTATTGGAGGCATACTTAAACGTTTCAAAGTCTGTCTCTTTTCTTCTTCAGTTAAACCTTTGCTCTGTCAAAATGAATTACTTGATTTTGCAGATTCTTCAAATTTTTCTCAAAGAGGATTGTTTGGTAATTTAGAATTTACCTGTCAAATTAATGATACTACTACAATTAATCAAACAGAGACTTATCTTAATTGGTTACTAACTGATAATATATCTGTTAATTTTGCTAAATGTGAATCATTTCTAATTATTGAATCAGTCAAAGAAAACCGCAAAAAAGTTTCTTTTCAGAAAGCAAAAACAAAACCAGTTATTAATTCTACCTTTCCTTATTTAGATATATCTTTAGCTAGAGTTGATAACCAACAACGTTCTAACTTAAATGCTTTTTTTGGCAAAGAGAAGATGGAATAGAAAAACAGGAATTGTGATTCCTAGAGACTGGTATGAAGTAGAAATTATTGTAGATATAGCTACAACTAAAAATCCTATTTATCCTCAAGGAGATTTTGTTGCCTACACTGATGATAACTTAGTATTTCCCTGTCGAACTCAAGGTGATTATTATAAAAATTTGAGGTCAAGAGATGACTTAAAAATTTTAGGTCATTGGATTAAAGGAAAACTACAAAAAAAGGAGTTTTAGAACTATTTCAACCAGTCACAAGTCAAACATTAGAAGAATATGGCAAAGACTACATTCGGATCTATAAATTATCAGATTCAGATTACTACTTAGAATTTTAACTAATAACAATGTAGGTAGACATTATCCCTGCGCTCCAAGTCAGAAAAAACTCTAAATATACTAATTCAAAATATTCAGCAATCTTCAGATAAGCGATCGCTCCTCCCTCTCCCACAAAAAAACAAAAAAGCCAAAAAAAGAATATGAATAAATCTTTCTGAGTTTTGGCTTTTCATTACATTTTCCTACTTTTAACTTTTAACTTTACCCAATAATTAATAATTATTAATTAAATAATTCACCTTTAAAGCTTCCCCAATAAAGGAGAAAAAATTTATTTTTTTCTTTCTAGGTCTTACCTCTCCCTAAAAGGGAGAGGTAATTATTAATTATTAATTATTAATTATTAATTGCTGAACTATCTATCCACAGACCCCATAATAATGTCAATGCTACCCAAAATAGCCACAAGATCCGCCACTTTTGCACCCTGCAAAATATGAGGAAAAATCTGTAAATTCACAAAATCTGCCGCCCGAATCTTAAAACGCCAAGGAAACATATTATCATCACCAATAATATAAATCCCAATCTCACCCTTGCCACTTTCAATCCGAACATAATGCTCACCTTTAGGAATCTTAAAAGTCGGAGCAATCTTCTTACCTAAAAATTGGTAATCAAAACCATTCCACTCAGACTTAGGCCCCTCAGCTATCCGTTTAGCTTCCAGATTTTCGTAAGGTCCACCAGGAAGTCCTTTAATAGCTTGACGAATAATCTTAACCGACTCCCGCATTTCCCTAATTCTTACCAAATATCGCGCCAAACAATCTCCATCTTTCTCCCAGTGAACTTCCCAATCAAAATCGTCATAACATTCATAGTGGTCAACCTTCCGTAAATCCCACTTGACCCCAGAAGCTCGCAACATAGGGCCAGAAAGCCCCCAATTAATCGCCTCTTCCCGACTAATGACACCTAATCCCATAATTCGGCGACGGAAAATTGGGTTATTAGTAATCAGACGCTCATACTCGTCAACCTTCGGCAAGAAATAACCACAAAAATCCTCACACTTATCCACCCAACCGTAAGGCAAATCAGCAGCTACCCCACCAATACGGAAATAATTATTATTCACCATCCGATAACCCGTGGCAGCTTCCCATAAGTCATAAATCATTTCCCGTTCCCGGAAAATATAGAAAAATGGTGTTTGCGCACCCACATCCGCCAAGAATGGGCCAAGCCATAACAAGTGATTAGCAATCCGGTTTAGTTCCAGCATAATTACCCGGATATAACTCGCCCTTTTTGGAACTGCAATATCGGCCAACTGTTCCGGAGCATTTACTGTTATGGCCTCATTAAACATTCCCGCAGCATAATCCCAACGACTAACGTAAGGGACAAACATTGTATTAGTGCGGTTCTCGGCAATCTTTTCCATGCCCCTGTGTAAGTAACCAATCACAGGTTCACAGTCAACTACATCCTCTCCATCTAATGTGACAATTAACCTTAACACCCCGTGCATTGAGGGATGATGAGGCCCCATGTTAATGACCATGGGTTCGGTTCTAGTTTGAATTTGGCTCATCTTGGTTATTTTCCTATGAGTGATGTTTGATGTTTATGCCCAATCATTTTGGCCTTAGTTTTTTTAGGCTAAATGTTATTATGTTTTGTGGCGTAGACTTAAACAATTATAGAGAGAGCAAGTTAGTGGAACCAGATACGATTGATAAAATTCTTTAGGAATTCCACAAAAACACTATATTATAGAGTTCAAGAACTATAACGTTGCAAATATGTAGCGTTTATTACTCAAAAATGTGTCAGTCCTTTTCTTTCTCAATTCCCCAAATAGTGAGAGGTGAGTTGCTCAGAAATTTTAGAGAACAATATACACAAAATTTTTGACTTAGGAATTCCACAAAAACACCATATATAGAGTTCAAAAACTATAACGTTGCAGATATGTAGTGTTTATCCCTCAAAAATATGTCAGTCCTTTTCTTTCTCAATTCCCCAAATAGTGAGAGGTGAGTTGCTCAGAAATTTTAGAGAACAATATACACAAAATTTTTGACTTAGGAATTCCACAAAAACACCATATATAGAGTTCAAAAACTATAACGTTGCAGATATGTAGTGTTTATCCCTCAAAAATATGTCAGTCCTTTTCTTTCTCAATTCCCCAAATAGTGAGAGGTGAGTTGCTCAGAAATTTTAAAGAACAATATACACAAAATTTTTGACTTAGGAATTCCACAAAAACACTATATATAGCGTTCAAAAACTATAACGTTGCAGATATGTAGTGTTTATCCCTCAAAAATACGTCAGTCCTTTTCTTTCTCAAGTCCCCAAATAGTGAGAGGTGAGTTGCTCAGAAATTTTAGAGAACAATATACACAAAATTTTTGACTTAGGAATTCCACAAAAACACTATATATAGCGTTCAAAAACTATAACGTTATGGATATGTAGTGTTTATCCCTCAAAAATACGTCAGTCTTGTGACTTTGAATTTTGCCAGAATTTTAAATATATAGCAACAGCCAGGGCGATTAGGACATAGACTGATGATGAATCTTAGACTAGGAAACACTTTCCCAACTGTTCCCAGTTAAGTGTTCCCTGTTCCCTGCTATAATATTAAACTTTTGACTTAATGAACCATGTACCAGTTTTAAGTAGTGAGTTAATTTCCGGTTTAGCAATTCGTCCAGGAGGTCTCTACTTAGATGCAACATTGGGATTTGGTGGCCATACTCAGTTAATTCTAGCTGCTGCCCCAAACGTTAGAGTAGTAGCTATCGATCAGGATGAACAAGCGATCGCTTCTTCTCAAATCTCACTGGCCTCTTATCGTTCTAACATCCAATTTTGGCATGGCAATTTTGCTAATTACGAGCCGAAAAATCCCGAATTTGATGGTATAATAGCCGACCTAGGTATAAATTCCGTACAGTTAGATACCCCAGAACGAGGTTTTAGTTTCAAACATCAAGGTAAATTAGATATGCGGATGAACCAGCAACAAACTATAACAGCAGCCCAAATCATTAATCATTGGGAAGAAGCCAAGTTGGCAAATATTTTTTATACTTATGGAGAAGAACGTCTGTCCCGGCGCATTGCCAGAAGAATAGTAGAAAGTCGTCCTTTTAAAACAACAACCGAATTGGCCGAGGCGATCGCCCACTGTGTCCCTCGTAAATACCGTTACGGTAGAATACATCCAGCTACTCGTGTTTTTCAAGCTATCAGAATAGAAGTAAATCAGGAACTTACAAGCCTAGAAACCTTCCTCAAGAATGCTCCTAACTGGCTAAAAATCGGAGGTAGAATCGGAATTATTAGCTTTCATAGTTTAGAGGATCGTTTGGTCAAACATGGCCTGAGAGACTCATCTACTTTAAAGGTATTGACAAAAAAACCCATCCAGCCTCAAGATAATGAAATATCAATCAATCCACGGGCACGTTCTGCTAAACTAAGATTTGCAGAAAAGTTAACCTAAATCATACACTTAGGAAATTTGCAGAAAAATATACATAAAAACTGAATTGCTAAATCGTATTTCTATTGGTCAAATATAGATACGATTGAAATAATTAAATCCATATATGATAAAAAGCACATAGATCGAGAGCCGATAGATAGAGTAAGTATTAGGAGGCTCAATCCAATGCTAGACTTTAGATGTAGAAGTTAAAAAAGTAATATAGCCGATAATGACAGAAAGTTATATTTCATAATTGGTTTGGTCTTAATTTATCCATCGCCCCTAAAGATGACAATTTTATGTAATCAAGACATATACTCAAATGTAGTAGGTGAGATAAGGCTAATAATCAAGAAAAAGTAATGCTCAAAATTATCAAAGTTTACGGCTATATTAATTATTATGTGACAAAGCAAAAATATTTTGTTATAAAATACTCTAACGGCCAAAATGAGAGTGTGATATCTAAAAATTTGTCTGGGAGCTAAAATATAGCATGAGTCTGGGAGATAAGAAGAAACTGAAATTGATGGTAGTCGATGACGAACCAGACAACCTGGATTTGTTGTACAGGACGTTTCGGAAGGACTTTAAAGTATATAAAGCAGATAGTGCCTTCACTGCAATGGACGTTTTAGAAGCGGAAGGAGAAATGGCACTGATTATCTCTGACCAAAGAATGCCAGAAATGAATGGTACAGAGTTTTTAGGCCAAACCTTAGAGACATTTCCAGATACAGTTAGGATTCTACTTACAGGCTACACAGATGTAGAAGATTTAGTAGAAGCAATTAACTCAGGTAAAGTATTTAAGTATATCACAAAACCATGGAATCCAGAAGAACTAAAAGTAGTAGTTCAACAAGCTTCAGAAACCTACAAAGTTGTGAAGCAAAGAACTAATGCTTTAACTCTGGCTCTGAGACGAGAGTCGATTTTGAATGAGGTGATGAGTGCGATTAGAGAATCATTGGATTACTCTAATATGTTATCGACAATAGTTCAGACAGTAGGACGAACTTTTACAGCAACAGAAGGAATATTATGGCCAGTAGAAGGCGATCGCCTAATATCTCAGCCTGTTTCCTATCAAAGTTCTGAAAATACTGAGACCAACTTGAGCATCACCGAAGAACTATTATTACAAGTAGTACAAAATCGTCAAACCTACTTTGAAGAAGGTTCAAATAAAAACAGTTGCAAATTAATAGTCCCTCTGATTTACCAGCAAGATTTACTAGCAGTTTTAGCCCTTAATCAAGAAAACAGTAGTAACTTCTGGTCATCTGAAGATATAGGATTGATAGAAAGTGTCTTAGAGCAAGGAGCCTTAGCATTATCTCAAGCTCAACTATATCAGCGAACCAGGGAACTGGCCGAAAAAATGCGTAGTGAGCTAGAAGTAGCTCGTCAGATACAAGGTAACTTATTACGTCAAAGTTGGCCAGATTTTGATAACTTCAGGATACAGGCTTGTTGCTATCCAGCCCGAGAAGTAGGAGGTGATTTTTTTGAAGTATATACTCACCCTCAAGGGGAAATCTGGTTAGCATTGGGAGATGTTTCTGGTAAGGGAGTACCTGCTGCATTATTCATGGCTAGTGCTATTTCTGTGATGCGACGAGAACTTTCTCAAGAAAATCCTCCAGATCCATACGAAGTCATGCAAAATCTCAACAGTAGTCTGTCAGACGATCTAATAAGTAATAATTGCTTTATTACAATGGTCTTAGCTCGTTATACACCAGAAACTGGCTCATTGGCTTATGCTAATGCAGGCCATATATATCCTTTGGTTTGGTCTAAAACAGCATTGCCAACTGATGGAAACAACAGTTCTGAGCAAGAACCAAATTTCCTCAAAGATCGTGGTATTCCCATAGGAATATTGCCAATATGGAAAGGCAAAGCAGGTACTATAGACTTAGATTCAGGAGATGTATTCCTACTCACAAGTGATGGCATCACTGAAGCTACAGTAGTTCAAGATGGTACTCGTGTAATGCTGCAACAAGAAGGTTTATGGGAACTCCTACAGGAGCATAAAAACCAACTAGATCTAAATAGCTTATTGGCTTATATCCGAGCTGATAATCAAGTTCAGGAAGATGACCAAACTATACTATCTCTGGAGGTTCTGTGAATTTATGAAAACTGAGCTTCAGGTGCCAAGCAACCTAAGTTTTTTAACTATTGTCGAACATTGGTTATTAAGCAGTTTAGAAGTAGAGCTAGGAGAACATATTGATTGGCCTCGTCAATCCAACCGTTTGCGCTTGGTACTGGCGGAAGCTTATTCCAACGTGATTCGTCATGCTCATAAAGACCAGCCCCACTTACCAGTGCTAATACGCTTAGAAATTCAAGATCGCGATCTGGCTTTGGAAATTTGGGACTATGGTCAAGGCTATCATACAGAAGATTATAACCCACCCACACCAGAGGCCAAACAAGAAAGTGGTTATGGATGGTTAATTATGAATAGACTAATGGATCATGTAGACTATAGTTTGCAAATAGATGGTAGAAACTGTCTAAAGTTGGAAGCAAATATACCAGAAAAAGTGCAATAGGACATTTACCCGATCATTAAAAATTTCCTTTAAGTGGGAAAATAGCCGTTGAAAGGGCTGGATGTAAATGACTTGGGTAGGTTTACTCATACTTAAAAAGGAAACAACCTTAAGGTTTAGGTAGGGCGACTTTGAATGGGCTTTTACTGAAGAATTAATAGTTAAATAATTTCAGATAGAAAGCATATCCTGCATTAAGGGGAAAAAGCGGTTGATGGATGGCGAGGTTTTCCTTCCCTCCATAACATTACGCGCTCGCCATATCCAATAAACCAAAAGAAAAGAAAAATTTTTCATATTACTTAAACCTCTCCTTACAAGGGAGAGGTAATTATTATATTAATTATTGATTACTGTACCACTCTGAAAAACAAAAGAGACTAAATAGGGCTTGCTGAAAAAGTATGCATGGGGTTTGGGTAGTCCTCAGGAGACTTGAGACAAGCCACCCCTAATATAGAATCCGGGTAATTAGTTATCGTATTACTGAGGAGTAATGAGTAATGAGTAATGAGTAATGAGTAAGGAGTAAGGAGTAAGGAGTAAGGAGTAATATCAAATCCGGTTGAATACAAGAGTGTATTGTTGGGGGAGATGGTCCGATTGTCCGATTTAATAATGAACATATACTATATAACCGGATTCTATATAA
>NZ_JAAHHT010000028.1:41449-101514 GCF_010672085.1 Okeania sp. SIO3I5 | reverse complement strand
CTAATACAAAAAATAGGATTGTTGTCAACACAGGAGGAGGACATCACTTCTGTTAAAACTGCGGTCAGTTTTTCTCTGGCTGAAGAATCCCGCGCTCTCCCGTAGGGGAGCGTCGGGAGTATGTCAATTTCCTCCCAGTCTTGGCGGAGGGGACGACTACGTTCTCGTCCCATTTTAGCAGCATTTGCAGGGGTTTTGGCCAATCTAATTTCTTCAAGATGGTGAGTTTTGGTATTGTTTAAATGCTTAAGAAATATTTACTCAAGTTTAAGTTTTTGATGAATTCTACTATAATTAATTAAATTATCTAAAGTATACTTGTATACTAGGCCACTTAAGTAGTAACAAATAAATTACAGAAAAATTTAATTAATGATGTTTGCAACCCAAACTAGAACCAACCAGAATTTTAATAGCATACCTGACGATCTGTTTGAAGCGATCGCCGACCTCAAGCAAGAATTAAATGCTATCATTCTAGCTCACTATTATCAAGAATCGGATATTCAAGATATTGCCGACTATATTGGTGACTCTCTTGGTCTTTCCCAAAAAGCGGCTGAAACTGATGCAGATGTGATAGTTTTTGCGGGAGTTCATTTTATGGCGGAAACTGCGAAAATTATCAATCCTCATAAACTGGTACTTTTACCAGATTTAGATGCGGGTTGCTCCCTCGCAGATAGTTGCCCACCAGAAGAATTTGGCAAATTTAAGGCAGCTCATCCTGATGCAATAGTAGTTTCTTATATTAATTGTAGTGCAGCTATTAAGGCGATGAGTGATATTATCTGCACCAGTTCTAACTCTGTCAAAATAGTTAAACAAATACCAATAGAGCAACCTATAATTTTTGCCCCAGATAAGAACCTAGGTCGTTATGTAATGGAACAAACTGGACGGGATTTGATTTTGTGGGAAGGCAGTTGTATTGTTCACGAGACGTTCTCTGAAAAAAAGATTGTGCAGTTGAAAATAGAACATCCCGAAGTAGAGATCATTGCTCATCCAGAATGCGAAGCAACATTATTACGTCATGCAAATTATGTTGGTTCAACTACTGCTCTATTAAAATATTGTCAGGAAAGCGAAAGTAAAGATTTTATTGTGGTAACTGAACCGGGAATTATTCACCAAATGCAAAAGAGAGAACCCAACAAAAACTTTATTCCAGCACCAGCAATGAATAATTGTGCTTGTAATGAATGCCCCCATATGAGGTTGAATACTTTAGAAAAACTATATCTAGCAATGAAAAATAAGACACCAGAAATTACGATTCCTGAAGAAATACGAGTGGCAGCATTGAAACCTATTCAAAGGATGTTAGAACTTTCATTTAATTAGGTGAAAATCATACATAGATTCTTTGAAAAATTTGCAAAAATGCAAGTTTGCCCTTATAAGGATATCACCTCAAGCTGTTGACACCGTCATTTCAGTTGTTAGTTAGTAGTACCTCTGGCGCTCACCATCGGGATTGAAATTACAGCAATTTCCGAGGCGCGTGAGGTACAAAATTTCATTTAGTCATGAGTGGTAACACAACCTTCCAGGTTGTTAAAGATAAGAAGTCTGAACTGCAAAGATAGAGATCAATCTTCAACTGTACCTCACCATCCTCAAGCATTGCTGTAAGAAAAAAAGCAATGGTGGAAGTGCCGAATTTACCAAGGCAGTATTCAAGTCTAAAGATGGTAAAGTATATGTGGCTAAATGTGCTGAACCATTGGCAATCAGATGGAGTAGGTAGCTACCAAGCTAGTTTTAAGGTGATCTGGCTCTCCTAAGTTGATGGGACAAAATCTATAACCAGATATATGAAACAACTTTTACTTATAATTACAAGTACGGGAGATGTCTAATAGACATCTCCAAAAATAAAAAATAAAATCAATTCTTATGCATAAATTATCAATTATTCTTCCCTGTTCCCTGTTCCCTGTTCCCTGTTCCCTCTTTTCTGGAGATGTCTAATGAATATAAACAGGAAGCATTACGTATCTTCATTTATAAAAGGATTGACGTCAAGAACTTTCCGTTCTACTAAACTTACCCAAACTTACCCAAAATGGTATTTTGAGTTTTGGAGCTAGCTTCCTGTTTCACTGAAGACCACTGACCGCAGTCTGCAACTTATCTTCTCCACAGGCTTAAAATCGGCGGAAACTCCACCTACTGATGCACATAGTTTTCTAGATTGAGCGCAGCATTAAAGTCTCTGTCAGCAGTAAATCCGCAGTTGCTGCATTCATAAGTTCTCTTATGTAATGGCATTTTCTGTCGATGCCCACAATGAGAGCATAGCTGAGAGCTAGGGTAAAATCTATCAGCTATTACTAACTTACTTCCATACCACTCGCACTTGTATGTTAGCTGACGCTTAAACTCATAAAAGCCACAGTCTGCTATCGCGCTTGCTAGTTTATGATTTTTGAGCATTCCACTTACATTCAAATCTTCTATTACTATGGTGCTGTGGTTCTTAGCTAGCCATGTTGTTAGTTTATGAAGTGTGTCAGCCCTGATGTCAGCTACTTTTTTATGAGCTTTTGCTAGTTTTTTTACTGCTTTAGATCGATTTTTGGAACCAGGTTCTTTTTTCTTGACACGCCGTTGATAACAAGTTAATCGTTTTTTAGCTTGTTTGTATGGTTTGACGCTGGCAAATACCGTTCCATCACTACAAGTTGCTAGAGCACTTATGCCCACATCTACACCGATAACATCTCGTTGTTTTGGAGTTGAATTTTCTGGCTCCAAATCATATTTAAAGCTGATATACCAATCACCTGCTCTTTTAGATATTGTGACATTTTTTATTCGTACTGATGGTAATATTTCATAAGTTTTTACTATTCCTATTCTGGGTAGCTTTATATAATTTCCTTGAAGAATCTGAATACTGCCTTCCAAATAAAAACTGTCTTTTTTCCCTTTTTTCTTAAATTTGGGAAATCCACTTTGAGGAATGCTTAAAAAGTTTTTAAATGCCCTTTCTAAGTCTCTTAAGGCTTGTTGAGGGGCACACTTTGATACTTCATAATACCAAGGATTTTGGCTTTTCACTTGAGCAACTAAACGTTTATGCAAAGTGACAGCACTAGGACGTTTCTTGGTTGATTTGTACTCAGTTATACAAGTGGCTAACCCCCAGTTATAAGCATGACGAGCTACACCTGCGTGTTTGGCAAGTATTGTTTTTTGGTAATTGTTAACTTTTAACTTGGTTTTGATTGATTGCATTTGAACACGCACACCATGAAAAAAAGTATTTGTTTGATTGTGAGAATAATCTTAATGTATGATAGCAGCGAATCAGCAGATTTTCAATATTTCTTAATATTTGTTCAACTTTGTCCAATTATTTGGCTTCAGTAGTTAGCCCTATTGATTTTACAAAATCGTCTCCAACAAAATTTAGCTATTCAGGTGGTAAAAAATTACAGCGATCTACCTCTCATAGAATGTTATCCAGGACAACTAAATCAAGTATTTATGAATATTTTAGCCAATGCTATTGATGCTTTGGAAAGCAGTAAGCGTGAAAATCAACCAAGACAAATCACGATTCATACATCACGAGTCGATGATCAATGGGTAAAAATTGCGATCGCTGATAATGGTTGTGGAATTTCACCTTCAATTCAAAACCAAGTATTTAATCCCTTTTTTACGACAAAACCTGTTGGTAAAGGAACAGGTATGGGAATGGCAATTAGTTACCAAGTTATTACAGAAAAACATGGTGGTAAATTAACTTTTTCTTCAACAGTAGGAACAGGTACAGAATTTACAATACAAATTCCCATTCAACAACAAGCTTTCAGCAATTAATAATTAATAATTAATAATTAATAATTATTAAAAAAAGGAGATTGACTAAAAGGAAAATTTGTAATTTTATCCCCTATCCAAGGCCAGACTTCAAACCTAAATTGTCCAATTATTAATTATTCGGCGATCGCTATGAAATTTTCAGAATGTATCCTTCAACAATTAATAATTAATAATGAATAATTAATAATTACCTCTCCTTGAAAAGAAGAGGATTGACTAAAAGGAAAATTTTTATTTATTATCCCCTTAAAAGGGGAGGCTTTAAACCAAAATTTTTCGGTAAAAATGCTAAGAATAGACTGCTAAGAATAGACAAAGAAAGCAAAATTAGGCATTGGTGAATTAGGGTATGATTTTCCTGTTTAGGTAGTAAGGATTAGTTCCTTCGCAGCCATAATGTAAGCAAATAAAAAAAACTTAGTGCCAGATGGGACTATCAAAAAGGCATAAGCCTTCCAAAAACACGCAAAAACAGAGGCCATACGATGATAAAAGCAGGAACAAAACTAATCGAAGCGATGGACTTGGAGGATATATCAAGTTCGGAGGGAGTAGTAGAGACAAATTTTATGTTAAATCAAAAGGACATAATAAATTCGATAGCTCTATTACTAAAGGGAGACCATCCTCTAATACAAAAAAATACAGCAAGCTAAAAGTAAGCCATTAACTTATTACCCAACAAAAGTTTTCCTCTAAATCAAAAAGATACAGTAAATCTGGAGAAAATAGCAAACCTTTTTCCCAACCTAAACCTTCCCCTAATAATTCATTTTATCAAGGAGAAAAAAAAGTTACTCATATACCAATCCATTTAATTGAAATCTACAAAGCGGGTATAGCTTTTCTTGTTATATCATGTCCGGATAATTAGTGATAAAAAACTTTCTCTTCTTTATAGCTTAAAATTCCCTCCTCTTCCCTCCTGACTCCTGACTCCTGACTCCTGACTCCTCCATTTTTATTTATAACTATTCAACCGGACATGATATTAGTTGTTTGGTCGCTGCTTTTCTTTGGATTATCAATGCGGAAAAAGCATTGGTTGTGATGTTATTCATTGTAGCAGTTTTGTTGACAATGGCATTTTTATCTAAGTCAAATGAATCCTCCTATATCAAAAAAGCCGTACTATTTTTGGTTACAGCTACGGTCCTTATCAAAGTTTTAGCTTTCTCTCACGAAGATGTTATTAGGATAAATTCAAACCCAGTAATTAATCTTATTCGGGAAGTTACCAAGGTAGTTTTTGATTAACAAATTTCTAGCAGATAAATAACTCTCAACTATTCAAAAATACACATCTCCAAAAATGACAGCTAAACCCTTAAAAAAAAGGTAAAAAATGAATTTATGGGGAGATTTAATATCAATTAAGTACAATCTATTTCATTGGATAATTTTGTTAATATGTCATAGCACAATAATAGTAATCAGAATAAATATAAGCATTTGCTAGTATTTGATACGCCAGCGCTCCTGTCTGCAAAAAAAGACAATCCCGAACAAGACTGGATTCATAATCAAGAGCTGGGTGAATGCTATGTACCGGGTGGTACTTTTGAATAATTGTTTGAAAAATCAAGAAAGGGTGATGTTAAAGCCAAAAAATTTATCGAATTTAAAAAAAATGGCGTAGTTACCAGATTTTGCAATCGGAAGATAACAAGAATATCCCTATACCTGATGTAAATCAGAGAGACATAAAAATTCTTGCGAGTGCTTTTAATTTGGCAATTGAAAATAATAACTGTGTGGTTGTTCTCATTACTTATGATGAAATGAAAAAGGTACTTATAAACCAAAAGCAAGTTGAAAATTTGTTGCCCAATTTTTGCGCTATTCCTGCTGGCGCTCTTGCCTGGTGGTATCACAATGGACGCCCGAAAAACAGGTTGCCTGATGAAGTGTGGGATGCGCAACAAAGAATCAGATTTTCACAAAAAGCTTCTCCGCAAAGTATATCTCCTAGCACTACGAAATCCCCACCAAAATCTATAGGTGGCAAGAATAATTACCGAAAAATTGAACCACATAAAGGCGAGTATCATCCAGTACAGAGAACACCTATAAAGCCAAATGATAGAAACCAAAAGCATCTTCCATCGGGTAAAGGTAATTTCAAGGAAGTAGGTTATCGAAATACCCCAATCAATAAGTCTCTAGATCCTAATATTTTTATTTTTGGTATTGTCGGGGTTTTGATTACAGGGATACTTCTGCTCCTAGTTATTGGGAACTTTAGCCGGCAAAAATCTGTTCCCCAAACCCAAATTGGAAACCTTCGAGCTAATCAAACTCCACCCACCCTGATTGCAGAAGCTCGGGCTAGTATAATTCGCTTCCAAAACAGCAAGGATTCCTCAGATTTAACTAAACCTATGTACACACTTCAAGAATTGAAAGATAAACAAGGGGGTTATTTAGACGCAGATGGAGAACAAACCTTGAGCCGACTAAAACACAAGTATGCTATAGAAGTTTTGGCTTCATCAGGTCAATTAGTAGAAGCAGCTAAAATTTTAAGACAAATTCCCCCAACTTACGATCAATATCCAGAAGTTAGAAGTTGGCTGAACCAAAACAATCTTTAGGAGACAAGCGATACTTAATTTAGGGTTTACTGAAAACGCCAATAGGACTTACACAGAAACCGAGTTTTTCAACAAAGCTTGGTGCTTTGAGAGACAATAATCAAGCAAGAAACCTGGTTTCTTGCTTGGTTTGCGTAATTTATGACCAATTTAAAATCCAATGCTAGAAGCAATGATGGCACCGCGTTGACTCATTGTATATAATCCGGTGTGATGAGCTATTTTCTGTGGATGAATAGCAGTTTTTGGTAAACCATACTCGGCAACCATTTCTGCTGTTAGGTTATAGGTAGCACAACCTCGATCGTATACAACCACGTCTTTTAAACTTGGCACTAAATTATGATTGCGAACTGAGAGCATAGTCAGAACAAAATCCATTACACAGATATCAGTGCAAATTCCTACCACAATCAGAGTTTCAAGTTGACGATCGCTTACCCAGTCCAAGAATACATTATCTTGAGTCTGGATGTTAATAGAACCGATAAATCCATTGATGCAATCTTTGGGAACCAATGTTGCTAGGGGGTTATTGTATAACCATTGCAGTTCTGGCACGAGTTCTTCTTCTCCAGTTCCCTTTTCGCAATGAGCTGGATAAGGGGGTTCTGGTTTTCCTGGTTCGTGGGTATCAAGGAATGCTATTACTGGCAAACCTCGCTCTACAAAAGTTTGAGCTAGGCGATCGCTTTCGGAGACCATTGTTGAGATTTGTTCGTTTGGTTCTACTGGTGCAAGGGCACCAAAACCAAGGGTGCAAAAGCCATTTACTACATCCACAATGACTAATCCGGTGGGGCGATCGGCAATAATATAAGGTTGTGGAGCGATTGGTAAGGCAGTTTCAATTTCTGCTAAAGTTAAATCCAGTTTGGTTAAAGTTTTAGACATAAAAAAATTCTAGTTATCTAGTTACGAGTGAGTACAAATTTTCGTAGTCAGTAGTCGTAAAGGCGAATGGCCATTCGCCTCTACAATAGTCAGTAGTTAAAACACTTTTTTTCCTTACTATTTTATCAAAGAGGGAACACTTAACTGGGGGGAGTAATTGATAATTTATGGATAAGAATTGACTTGATTTTTCATTTTTGGAGAAGTCTATTCTAGTACATAAATCATTAATTATTTCCCCCTACTTTCTACTCCCTTTTTAGTAGTCAGTAGTCGTAGAGGCGAAGAGCGAATCGCCCGTACAGTAGTCAGTAGTTAAAACAGTTTTTTCCTTACTATCAAGTAAAAATTTTGGCGTTGCATCATTGCGGGATGATTTATAATGAAAGATAAAATTTTACCTGAGCGTTGGTGGAGCCTAGCGGCAGCTATATCGCTAAATAGAAAAGATGAAAATTAACTGTCCTAAATGTACATCAAATAATATTAGAAAAAATGGGCATAGGCGAGGCAAGCAAAATTATCAATTGTTTTGAGTGTGGTCGTCAATTCGTAGAATTTTATTCTCAAGTAGGTTATTCTCAAGAAGTCAAAGAAAATTGTTTAACTATGTATGTAAATGGCAATGGTTTTAGAGCAATTGAGAGAATAACCAAAGTTAATCATAATACAGTTATACGTTGGGTAAGGCAGACAGGAAAAAAGCTATTAGAAAAGAATAATGAATATGTAATACCATTAGTTGGGCAATTAGATGAGTTACAAACATTTATCGGAAGGAAAAAAGATAAAATCTGGGTATGGACAGCAGTAGATAAAGATTATTCGTCTATTTTAGAGTGGAATATAGGAGATAGAAGTGCAGAAACATTTGAAAAATTGTGGAAAAATATCAAACACTGGAACTGTTACTTTTGGATAACAGATGGATATAAAGTTTACCCAAAATTTATTCCAGATGGCGATCAAATTATCAGCAAAATATCCATGACTAGAGTAGAAGGTGAAAATAGTAGATTGAGACATCCTAAAAGCAAGATTACATCGAAAAACTTTTTGCTATTCTAAATAATCAAGAAATGTTGCTTTGATCAATAAAGTTATTGATTTATTACTTAAAAGGGAAAAGCTTTAAAAGTGCAAACTTGCGCGTGATATTTGGGTTTTAGGTATTCAGCGATCGCCTGTAATTTTAGAATATTTTAAACTTATGAAAAAATTGCGTATCATCCCGCAATGATGCAACGCCAAAATTTTAGTAGTCAGTAGTTAAAACAGTTTTTTCCTGACTGAATAATTATTAATTATTCAGCTTTATTAGCCTCCCCTTTTAAGGAAAAAAAAAGCGGTCGAGGGATGGCGAGGTCTCCTCGCCATATCCAATCGACCAAGAGAAGAAAGAATATTTCCTTATTTTCAATTCCCTCGCTGTTTTAACCAGAGGTAATTATCCATTATCAATTAATGAATATCAATCTTACTACAATCCGAATTTCCTACCTTATTTCTCCCTACTCTCTACTTCCTATTTTAGTTATAAACAAATAATTATATTATAAAGTGGAAATATAATTTTGTTAAAACTTAATAAAAATATAATCTTTAGACCTCTCCGGAAAAGAGGGAACAGGGAATATATAACAGGCAATATATAACAGGCAATAGTGAGAAGTAATTGATAATTTCTGGATAAGAATTGATTCTATTTTTAATTTTCGGAGAGGTCTTTTATTTGACTAGGAAGTTATAAAATCTCATTACTACTATCAATCTTGGTGGAGTTGCCTCTGGAGGAAGGATAAAATATACAGCGGTTTTCCTGAACAGTAGACCACAATAGGGACGTTCCATGGAACTGAGTTGTTGTTGTCTGTTGAAAACCCTCACTTTTTGCAGCTCACGAGAGCAAAAAACTGGTACTTTCTCTAATTAAAAATGCCTTAAATCCTTACTGTATAAGTTTTTTAGATTTAATCAGCAAACCCTAATTATCCATTATCCATTAATGAAATTGTACCAGTAAACAAAACTTAACCTAAACATAAGCAAAACTCAACCTAAAATCTTTAAAATACTATTACTGTTATAACTGCAACTAATTAAAGGATTTCTAATTTATGCCCAATCAAGTTCGCTTTGCCACTTTCAATGCATCTCTTAACCGTGACGAAGCAGGTCAATTAATTCAAGACCTTTCCACAACAGAAAACGAACAAGCGCAGACAGTTGCAGAAATTATTCAAAGAGTTAATCCTGATGTTTTATTAGTTAATGAATTTGACTTTGATGCACAAGGAATAGCTGCCGATCTATTCCGAGATAACTATTTAGAAATAAGTCAAAATGGAGTAGATCCTGTAGAATATCCCTTCGTATATTTTGCTCCTTCAAATACAGGAGTTGCTTCTGGTTTTGACCTAGATAATAATGGGGAAATAGTGACAACTCCAGGTGCAGATGGTTATGGAAATGATGCCCTTGGTTTTGGTAATTTTCCTGGTCAATTTGGAATGGTTTTATATTCAAAATATCCCATTGTGGAAGAGGGAATTAGAACTTTCCAAAATTTTCTGTGGCGAGATATGCCAGGAGCATTATTGCCAGATAATTTCGATACACCTGAACCTAATGATTTCTATTCTCAAGCAGAATTAGATTTATTTCGTCTTTCTTCTAAAAGTCATTGGGATGTTCCTATAGAAGTTAATGGGGAAATAATTCATGTTTTAGCTAGTCATCCTACTCCTCCAGTTTTTGATGGGGATGAAGATAGAAATGGTAGAAGAAATCACGATGAAATTAGATTTTGGGGAGATTATATTACTCCCGGAGCGGGAGATTATATTTATGATGATTCTGGAAATGTGGGAGGTTTAAATCCTGGTAATTCTTTTGTAATTATGGGAGACCAAAATGCCGATCCGGTTGATGGAGATAGTTTCAATAATGCGATTAATCAATTATTAGAAAATCCTCTGGTAAATACTTCAATAACTCCTGGTAGTGCAGGGGGGGTTGAGGCTACAAATCGTCAAGGTGGAGAAAGTGCAAATCAGTTAGGAAATCCTGCTTTTGATACAGCAGATTTTAATGATGCACCTGGTAGTTCTGGAAATTTACGAGTTGATTATGTTTTGCCTTCAATAGATCAAGAAATAGTTAATACTGCTGTTTTTTGGCCGACACAAAATGACCCTTTATTTCCATTAGTAGGAGACTTTCCTTTTCCTAGTTCAGACCATCGTTTAGTTTGGGCAGATATTACTGATGAAAGTCGTAAAACTGTAACTAATATTGAATTTATTGGTGATGTAGAATTTCCAACTGGATTTAATTTTGCAGGTACACAAGTAGGCGGTCTTTCTGGTATTAGTTATGATAAAGATTCAGGAATTTATTACTCTATTTCTGACGATCGGAGTGAAAATAATGCTGCCCGTTTTTATACTGTTGATATTGATTTGAGTGACGGTAATCTTGATGATGGAGATGTTGCATTTACAAATTTGACTTTCTTAAGTGAGAATGGAGTATTGTTTGGTCAAAATACTATCGATCCAGAAGGAATTGTTTTTAATGGTGAAAATTTATTTATCTCTTCAGAAGGCAATGTTAATGATGGTATTGCTCCATTTGTGAATGAGTTTTCTCTGGCAGGACAACAATTAAATCAGTTACCAATTCCAGATAAATTTTTACCAGATCAAAATATTCCTAAAGGTATCAGAAATAATCTGGCTTTTGAGAGTTTAACAATTAGTCCTAACGAACGTTTTCTCTACACGGCAACTGAAAATTCTTTAGTGCAAGATGGTGAAATTTCTACTCTGGAAAATGAGGGTACTTCTCGGATTATTAAATATGATTTAGCAACAGGGCAACCTGTCAAAGAATTTCTCTATTTTGTTGACTCTATTCCTGATGCTCCAGTACCAGCAGATGGTTTTGCTGATAATGGTTTAGTAGAATTACTTGCCTTAGATAATAGCGATACTTTACTAGCTTTAGAAAGGTCTTTTGCTTCAGGAGTTGGTAATAATATTCGTCTCTATGAAGTGCAATTACAAAATACAACAAATATTCAAGGAGTTAACAGTTTAATTAATCCTAACGATCCGAATCTAGAGTTATTTGATGTTGATGCTGTAGCCGAAAAACGACTATTACTAGATTTTGCCGAATTAGGCATTAGATTAGATAATGATGAAGGTATGACATTCGGACCGGTTTTACCAGATGGGTCTCAATCTTTAGTGGTAGTTAGTGATAATAATTTTAACGATTCTCAAACAACTCAATTTTTAGGTTTCTCCCTAGATATTGATAGTATTCCTGTTGTTAATCCTACTAATGAAACGCCAAATTTAATCAGGACTGAAACTGGTGCTGATGCAGACGATCCGGCAATTTATGTAGATCCAAATAACCCCGACCAAAGTTTAGTTATTAGCACATTAAAAGATGCTGGTTTAGCAGTTTACGATCTAAACGGTCAACTTTTACAAACAATTTCTCCGACAACTCCAGGAGATGTTCGCTACAACAATGTAGATATTGTTTATGACTTCCAAATCGGAAATCAAACAGTTGATTTAGCAGTAGCAACTGACCGAGCAAATGATACTTTAGCAATTTGGAATATTGACCCTCAAACTCGTCAACTTATTAATATTACTGATGGTAGTCTAAGCAACCCTGCAACCTCAATTTTTGGTATAGATGATGGGGAACAAACTGCTTATGGATTGGCAACTTATACTAATCCTAATACCGGACAAACTTATGCTTTTGTTAGTCAAGCAGATAGTAATCAAATTGCTCAGATAGAGTTACTACCCAATGCTAATGGAACAGTAACTGCATTTGGAATACGTCTTCTAACTGTACCAATTCCAGAAGGTCAAGAACTGGAAGATGCACAAGTAGAAGGAATGGTTGTAGACCAAGAATTAGGAGTTCTTTATGTTGGTCAAGAAAACTTCGGAATTTGGAAATTTGATGCAGCAGTTGATGGTAGTACCGAAGGAATTTTAGTTGATGAAGTTGGTGAAAATATACAGGCAGATGTAGAAGGTTTAACTATTTATTATGCTGATAATGGTAATGGTTATTTATTAGCTTCTAGTCAGGGAGATAATACTTTTGCTGTTTATGAACGGGAAGGAGATAATGAATTTATTGGTAACTTCTCTATAGGAGATTTTGCCAATATTGATGGTGCGGAAGAATCTGATGGTGCTGATGTAATTAATGTGCCTTTAGGTGAGAATTTTCCTAATGGTTTATTAGTAGTTCAAGACGGTTCAAATGAACCAGAAGTAATTCAACAAGATCCAGAAGATGGAGAAATTCAAAACTTCAATACCAACTTTAAATTTATACCTTGGGAAAATGTTGCTAATGCTTTTGAAGAACCTCTAGAAATTGACCGTTTTAGTTATAATCCTCGGCAAATTTCAAACAGTTTAATTAATGGCATTGCTAGTGGCGATACTACCCAAACTTCAACAGTGTTATGGGCAAATAGTAATTCCCCCGGACAAATAACATTTGAAATTGCTACAAATCCCGACTTTAGTAACATTATTCGCACAGTTACTGCCAACCAGACAAATGTTCCAACTAAAGTCGAAATCACAGACTTAAATCCTGGTACGGAATATTATTATCGAGTCAGCGATCCAGCAGGTTCCACAGAAATAGGAGAATTTGAAACAGCAGCACAATTAGGAACTCAAAATGGGTTAAAATTTGGAGTCTCCGGAGACTGGCGAGGCGAACTTGCTCCCTATCCTGCCATTGCCAATGCTGATGAAGCAGACTTAGACTTCTTCGTTCTACATGGGGATACAGTCTATGCCGATATTCCTTCGCCAGCAGTACCAAAACCACAAGCAGAAACTTTAGCAGAATTTCAAGCTAAACATCAGGAAGTATATGGCGATCGCTTCGGCGAAAATACTTGGGCAGACCTCCGAGCTAACACATCAATTTTGGCGACGATAGATGACCATGAAGTTACCAACGACTTCTCCGGTGGTGCCCCGGCAAGTTCCGATGCTCGCTTCCCTGAAACAACAGGGTTAATTAACGATACTCAACTCTATGAAAACGGTTTGCAGGCATTCCAAGAATTCAATCCTTTGCGAGATGAATTTTATGGAAATACAGGAGAAGAGCGCACCACAAACGAACGAAAATTATATCGTTTTAATACTTATGGCAATGATGCTGCCAACATAGTATTAGATGCTCGTTCCTTCCGAGACCAAGAATTACCAGCAGCAGGAGCAACCGCAGAAGAAATAGGAGCATTCCTGGCAGCTTCTTTCGATCCTAACCGCACAATGTTAGGAGAAGTGCAAGTAGAAGACCTGAAAAATGACCTACTTCAAGCACAGAATAATGCCATTACCTGGAAATTTGTCATGGTGCCCGAACCAATTCAAAATTTAGGAACCGCAGCAGCAAGCGATCGCTTTGAAGGTTACGCCGCTGAACGGACAGAAATCCTCAAATTTATCAATGATAATAATATTGATAACGTCGTATTCGTGGCAGCAGATATTCACGGTACCGTCGTTAACAACCTAACTTATCAAGAAGGTTTTGGTGGAGAACAAATTGCTACCAATGCTTTTGAAATAACTACTGGTTCCGTTGCATTTGACCCTCCATTCGGTCCTAGTGTGATTGAAACTGCTGCTGCATTAGACGCTTTAAGTCCTGAACAACTAGCTTTGTACAACAGTTTGCCAATTACAAGCGACGGTGACAGTGAAGTTGATGACAGAGATGATTTTCTCAAACAACTTATCAATTCACAAATATCCCCCCTTGGTTACGATCCTGTTGGTCTGAACGATAATTTAGCCATAGCAGACGGTCAAATTGATGCCACTCTAATTCAAGGTGACTACATTGCAACTCAGACCTTTGGTTGGACAGAATTTGAAATCGATCCTAATACCCAACAGTTGCGCGTTGTTACTTATGGTATACAACCCTACACAGAGGAAGAATTATTAACCAACCCAGAAGCAATTATTAACCGGGAACCACAGGTAGTCAGTGCATTTGTAGTTAATCCCATCATCAGTTTACCAACAGTCAGCATTGACATTGAACCCGAAATTGTTAGCGAGAACCAAGACCAATACACCTTAACTTTCAATCTCAATAAAATTGCTCCACCAGAAGGTTTACGGGTGGTTTGGTCAGAAACAGATTCTGATAATGCTTTTGGAGATATCGAATCTACTCCTCAATTAAGCAATGCTTCCAACCTAGAATCTCTCGATCCAGTTGGGGGTGAACTCGCCCGTTCTGCGATTACAATTAACCCTGGGGAAAGTACCGCGACTGTTACTTGGACGACTATTCCTGATGACGATCCTGAAGGTGATGAAATTACAACCTTTCAGTTGGTGGAAACAGAGAACTATATTGTTGATCCCCAGAACCAAATGGATGTCATCCTTATTGACGATATTGCTCTACCTATTGACGAAGATCGGTCTCTCGAAGGTGGTTCCGAAGCAGATAATATTATAGGTGGTACTGGTAACGATAATATTTTTGGCTTCGAGGGTGCCGATACCTTAGAAGGTAATAGTGGTAATGACAATATCGTTGGGGATGAAGGTAATGACCTGCTCTTTGGGGAAAATGGTGATGATACTTTAGATGGTGGTGGGGGTAATGACTTCCTCTTTGGTCAAAATGACGACGATGAACTAAATGGTGGTACGGGAAGCGATCGTCTGAATGGTGGTCCGGGAAGCGATCGTCTTAATGGCGGTCTCGGAAATGACATCCTCACTGGTGGAGCAGGTATCGATAATTTCATCTTTGCTACAAATCAAGAATTTGGTTTTAATGATGGCGTTGACGAAATTACTGATTTTGTTGTTGGTCAAGATCAAATTGTTTTGGATCGAACTACATTTACAGCGATTAACAATGTCATAGAATTTGCCACTGTCACCAGTAATATTGATGCTGCAATTTCTGACGCTCTAATTGTCTACAATACAGAAAGCGGTCAGTTATTCTACAATTCTAATGGTAGTGGTAATGGTTTTGGTGATGGTCGTCAGTTTGCAACTTTGAGTAATCAGGTATTGCTTGGAGTTGATGACTTTGTTATTACAGAGTAAAATATCCCCCCCTACCCCCCTTTGAAAGGGGGGAAGAATTTGGAAGTTTAGTAGGGTGCGTATTTACGGCTTAAATTCAGACTATGAAATGGATTCAGGAATCGTCACGCACCATTTGAGCTTTGTCGGTTGAGGTTTTAGAGGTCAGCACACACGGATTATGCCACGGATATACGGATAGATTTTGAAATAGATAGGCGGTGCGTTACATTTCATTTTTCCTGACGGAATGCTCCGCAAACATGTCACGCAGTGAAACGCACCCTACTTGACTTTATTGATTAATGGAATATTTAACTCAAACCTCTTAGTTTTTTTAGATAAATCACTTAGCGCTCGCCTGCCTGAATTTTGATGGATGGAATATTTAACTGAAACTCAAGCGTCTTAGTTATTAGATTTTAGATAACTTAGCGCTCGCCTGCCTGAATTTTGATGGATGGAATATTTAACTGAAACTCAAACGTCTTAGTTATTAGATTTTAGATAAAGTAGCGCTCGCCTGGCTAAATTTTGATGGATGAAATATTTAACTAAAACTCCAACGTCTTAGTTATTAGATTTTAGATAAAGTAGCGCTCGCCTGCTGAAATTTTGATGGATGAAATATTTAACTAAAACTCCAACGTCTTAGTTATTAGATTTTAGATAACTTAGCGCTCGCCTGCCTGAATTTTGATGGATGAAATATTTAACTAAAACTCCAACGTCTTAGTTATTAGATTTTAGATAACTTAGCGATCGCCTGGCTCAATTTTGATTGATGGAATATTTAACTAAAACTCAAACGTCTTAGTTATTAGATTTTAGATCGGGTAGGGAGCGCCTCTCTAAATTTTGAGCAATGGAATATTAAACTCAAACGTCTTAGTTTTTTGAGAAAGGTAGCGATCGCCTCTCTAAATTTTGAGCAATGGAATATTAAACTCAAACGTTTTAGTTTTTTGAGAAAGGTAGCGATCGCCTGGCTCAATTTTGATTGATGGAATATTTAACTAAAACTCCAACGTCTGAGTTATTAGATTTTAGATCCGGTAGGGAGCGCCTGCGGAAATTTTGATTGATGAAATATTTAACTAAAACTCCAACGTCTGAGTTATTAGATTTTAGATCCGGTAGGGAGCGCCTGCGGAAATTTTGATTGATGAAATATTTAACTGAAACTCCAACGTCTGAGTTATTAGATTTTAGATCGGGTAGGGAGCGCCTGCGGAAATTTTGATTGATGAAATATTTAACTGAAACTCCAACGTCTGAGTTATTAGATTTTAGATCGGGTAGGGAGCGCCTGCGGAAATTTTGATTGATGAAATATTTAACTGAAACTCAGACGTCTGAGTTATTAGATTTTAGATCGGGTAGGGAGCGCTTGCCTCAATTTTGATTAATGAAATATTGAACTGAAACTCAAACGTCTTAGTTATTAGATTTTAGATCGGGTAGGGAGCGCCTGCCTCAATTTTGATTAATGAAATATTGAACTGAAACTCAAACGTCTTAGTTATTAGATTTTAGATAAGGTTAGTTATTAGATTTTAGATAAGGTGGCGAGCGCTTGGTTCAATTTTGATCAATGGAATATTTAACTCAAACGTCTGAGTTTTTTTAGATAAATCACTTAGCAACTTAGTAGGGTGCGTTGATATCTGTTGTTGAAAATCACAATTTATCCCAGAAACCGGGTTTCTTTGTGTAAGTCCTAATCTATTTTAATCCTTGTTTTTTCAAGATATTTTCAGCCCAAATTGCATTATTTTTTGATAAAGCAGGAACAATTTTTTGTTGGTAATCAATTATTAAATCATACCGTCCTTGGTCATAAACTTGATGTAAAATACTTTGTAAATCTAGAGTAATATTTGCATCTTCTGGAAGTAGAGGTAAAGTAAAAACAGGAATCATATCTTTAAGTTTAAAAGCATAAAGTTCTGCTTGAGGACGTTGATCATTCGGACTAACTAAAATGCAATAGTCATAGTCTATCTTCTGATTTAAAGTAATCATTGAATTACCTTGACGTAGCAAATCTATTTCTACAAAATTTGTGTAGCTATTTAAAATATCCAGACGTTTTTTTTCATATTTTCTCCTACCCTGTCCTGGATTTTTATTGATAGGTGAAAGAATTTCAATGACCGTAATAACTTCTCCAGTGCCAACTTTCCTAACTTCTAAATATCCTTGTTTAATTGTTTCTGGCAGAGAAAGTTCGATGGTTAAAGGTTGAATAGAAGGGGTTGCAACAGCTACATTAGACTCAGGAGATTTGATAGTATTTTCAGAACTTTTGGCAATGATATTATCGGGAATACCAATAAGTGTAGATTTTTCTCCAGTGGTTTCATAGATTCGCACTTCTACCGCAACGACATATTTAGGCGCTAATTTTTGGTTTAATAAGCGAGCAATTTCAGTAATTAGCCAGTGATGTATACTTGACCAATAGGCGGAATTTTCTAAATAAGGATTTACTCCAGGCAAGGGTGATGGCATATTCAATAATTAACAATTAATAATTAATAATTACCTCTTATTTAATAGAGGGATTGGTTAAACGGAAATTTTTTTCTTTTTTGGTATCTTTTGAGGAAGTTAAGGTTTGGAACCTCTCAGTTGAGGTTTGAAACCTCTCGTTTGGCCTTTGAAACCTCTCAGTTGAGGTTAGAAACGTCTCGTTTGGCCTTTGAAACCTCTCGGTTGAGGTTAGAAACGTCTCATTTGGCCTTTGAAACCTCTCAGTTGAGGTTAGCAACCTCTAAAATCTTACTTTTGACTTTTAACTTTAATGTATAGGCTAGAATAGGAAAAAATTTTGGTGCATCGACATAAGTGGCCTTAAATTCTCCATTTTCCAGAAATACTAATGATGAGAGCGCGTGAGATATTGCAGGAATATGAAAAAGGTAGACGAGATTTCCGAGGGGTGAGTCTTCGGGGTCTATCTTTTAAGAGAAAAGATTTGTCTGGAGCAGATTTTAGTGGCGCGGATATTCGAGGTACTAATTTTCGTTGGACAAATCTAACGGGAGCTAAGTTTTGTGGAGCTAAGGCAGGGTTACAGAAGCGTTGGGTGGTGGTTTTACTGGTTGGTGCGTTTATTTTCCTGGTAATGTCATCTGTGTTGGTTTTACTAATTTCAACTGTTGTATTACTAATATTAGACCCAGATAGTCTAAGAGATCAAGTTATCGGTTGGTTATACTTCATTCCACTTGTTATATTTTGGATAATGATTATTCGTAATGGAATAATCAGCATCACCGTCACCTTTAACTTGGCTATAGCCTCCATAGCATTCTTCCCCTTGTCTGGAACAGTTGCCTTAGCCTTCGCCTCCACCTTCGCCACCGCCTTGGCCATGTCCGTAGGGTTTGCCGGAGCCTTTGCCCTGGTCGGATACTTTGGAGTTGCGGTCGCCTTCGCCCTAGTCGAATACTTCGCCTTTGCCCTATACCTTGGCTCTGCCGAAGCAAACCCAGAAGTTGGAGTTGTACCCCTCACCTTTGCCTTCGCCCTCGCTCAACTCCAAATACTGTTAACCGCTTACATTGCTTATCAAGCGATCAAAGGAAATGAAAAATATGCTCTAATTCATGCCGCAACTATTACCTTTGCTGCCATAGGTGGAACTTCTTTCAGAGATACAGATTTAACTGATACTGACTTCACTAATGCTACTCTCAAAAGTACGGATTTTAGAGCAGCTAACATAATCCATACTTGCTGGAAAAACACTATAAAACTAGACCGCATACGACCAGGGGAAACCTATTTAAAAGATGCAAGAGTCAGAGAGTTAGTTAGAGCAGGAAAAGGGCAAGATAAAAACTTTGATCGCCTCGACTTCAGAGGTATTAATTTAAAGGAAGCCAACCTACAAGATGCTAGCTTTATCGGCACAGACTTAAACCGCGCCAACCTACAAAATGCTAATTTCTCCAGAGCTAAATTAGTTCAAACTTTACTAGAAAGAGCAGATTTAACCAGAGCAACTTTAACAGGAGCTTGTGTAGAAGATTGGGGAATTAGTAATACTACTAAACTAATTGATATTAATTGCGATTATATTTTTCTGAAATATCCTGATCGTGAACGTCGCCCTGCCGATCCAGAAAAATATTTTGAACCTGGTGAATTTGCTAAATTAGCTCAGAAAATTCCCAATACCGTCGATTTAATTTTCAAAGATGGTATTGACTGGGAGACTTTTCTGAAAACTTTTCAAGAACTGCGAGTAGAAAGTGAAACAGGAGAATTACCAGTCATCCAAACAATAGAAAATAAAGGCGACGGTGCTTTTGTGATTCG
Source organism: Okeania sp. SIO3I5 (assembly GCF_010672085.1). Classification (GTDB taxonomy): domain Bacteria; phylum Cyanobacteriota; class Cyanobacteriia; order Cyanobacteriales; family Microcoleaceae; genus Trichodesmium. The sequence continues at coordinate 81,719 of NZ_JAAHHT010000028.1, read as the reverse complement.
CGTCAAAGTTTCTGAGAAAACTGACGAAGCAGAATATGAGCGTAAATTCTGGCAAGAATATAAACCAATGTTAGAATTAAAAGATAGAGAGATAAAACTTTTATCTGAACAAAAAGATTTTTATTCAGAAGAAATCAAAAATATACGCAAAGAAAATACAAAATTAATAGGAGTTGTTGAAACAATGGCAGAAAAAGAAGGTGGTAAATTTGACTTGCGCGGTTCAAAATTTGGAGGAGGTTTTGCTGGTAAAGACCAAAAATATGGAGGAGGTTTTGCTGGTAGAGATCAAACAGGTGGAACTTTCTACGATTATTCCACTAACCCCGAAACAAAACAAAATCTGGCTGAAGTTGCCCAAGAAATTCAGCAGTTACTTAAACAATTAGAGCAGTCAAACCCTACTGAAACCACAGCAAGTCAAATGACAGTTGCTACTCAAGCTATTGAAATTGTAGAAAATAACCCCACATTAAAACAGCGAGTAATAGGAGTATTAAAATCAGCAGGAACAGAAGCATTAAAAGAAGCTATTGATAATCCAATTGCTAATGTTTTAGTCGCAGCTTTTCAAGGTTGGATTGAACCATAAAATCAGTTATTAATTATTAGTTATTAACTAGCGATCGCTTCACCTATTAATTCTGTAAATAATTAGCGATCGCTCAACATTAGTAACCTACTATTATTTAACCGCAAATTCAGTATAAGGACGAATATCTTCTGGTTTAAACCCCAGTACAATTTGCTCTTTAGAAATGCCAGCTTCCATTAAATCCGTAGCAATACCTTCCTCTATTCCATCTCTTTGTATCCAGATTTTATTATCTATAACTTGCAAATGAACCAAACAACCATGTACTCTTTCTCTATTTTCCCATCCCTCTAAAAGAATCAGATAATTATCAGAATCTTGATCAATAATTAGTAATCGATTCACTGCACCTGTTGCATAACGTAAATTAGCATAATAACTTAGAGATTCAATAATAACTTGTCTAATGTTGTCTAAATTATCCACCTTAATATTACCTCCTCAAATTCATCGAAAACTAATAATTTAAGTCGTTGATTTTCTAATAAAACTTCACCAATAGGGTCTTCAAAAACATCAACATAAGCTTCTTGATGAATAGCTAAATATAAAGTTATTTCTGGTTGTGTTCTTGCTAATAAATCATAGTAAAGAATATATTTACCTAACCCTTTCTCTAAATCATCTATAACAGATTTACCAACAAAACTTTTAACTTCAACAGCAATTTTTTGACTATCTTTTTCAGCAGCAATCAGTTTTTCTGCCCCTAAATCGACATATAAATCTCTTTTTCCCCAACGAATAATTAGGGGGTCATTGGTAACAATCCAGTCATCTTTTTCTAGGGCAGTTCTCACAGTATTATGATAAATATCTTTAGCTGGCATTTCAATAATTACCGAAATAATTAATAATTAAACAATTTCCTTCTACCTTTCTTTCTCTAAGCAATACCATAACCAGTGTAAGGACGTTTGTAAGCTGGATGTAATCCCAGTACAATATCCTCTTGAGCAACACCCATTTCCATTAATTCTTGACCAACATCAACATCAGTAGCGTTGTGCTGAAGCCAAATTTTTCCATCTTTAATATCAAAATGTAAAACGGTATAGTAAATTCGTTCTAAATCTTTCCAACCTACCCGCATCAGTTGATAATGATTTCGTATTGGGTCAAAAAATAGTTGATTTTCTGCCTCATTGTTTAGAAATTTAGATTGAGCATACTTTTCTAACAAAGTTTGAATACAGCAGCGATAACTCTCTAACTTATCCATTGCACAATTTCCTCCGCGATCGCTTCATCTGAGTCAACCACAAAGTAGGGACATTCGCATTTTTGTTATGCAACGCCCCTACAGGGTTATCATTTTTTTTGTTGTATGCAACGCCAAAAAATTAACTCAAGATTCCAAACTTTCCATTGGCACAGGTTCCCAAACCTCACCATATTTCTCCTTCAACTCTTGCCAAGCTTCCACCTGCCCAACTTCATACTCTCCAGGTTTTCCGTTCTTAGAAACCTATGATTATCTACATAAATCTATGATCTTCTTGCTGATAATCTGTTCTATTCCTGCTTCAACCTGGCAACGTCGGCGTTATCCAGTCCGCAAGCTGTCACGGTCGAACTGACCGCCCTAGCTAAATTTAACGCTGCATTCAAATCTCGATCACAGCTAAAATTGCAGTGTTCGCACTTAAACACTCTTTCTGACAAAGACAGAGACTCTTTAACAGTTCCACACCTACTGCAAGTTTTAGAACTGGGAAACCATCTATCAACGATGATTAGCTCAGAACCATACAAGTCACACTTATATTCTAACTGTCTTCTAAACTCATAAAACCCCATATCAGCAACAGCCTTAGCTAGCTTGTGATTAGCCATCATGCCTGATACATTTAGGTCTTCTATTACTATCTGGCTGTGGTTTTTAGCCAAATAAGTAGTTAGTTTATGCAATGTATCTTTCCTAATGTCAGCTACCTTTGTGTGTAGTCTCGCTATTTTTAGCTGTGCTTTTTTCCAGTTATTAGAAAACTTGACTTTATGTCGATTCAAGTATTGCAACCTAGAAAGTTTAGCTTCTAACTTTCTATAGGATTTAGCTCCTGGAAATACTTCACCAGTTGAGAGTGTAGCTAGTGATTTCACACCCAAATCAACACCAACTACGTCAACTGATTTCTCAGTGACTTGAGGTTCTGTTTCTATCTTGAAGCCAATGAACCAACGATCAGCTTTTTTAGTTATAGTTACAGATTTAGGAGTAACATGATCTGGCAAGATTTCAAAAGTTTTTATCCATCCAATTCTTGGTAATTTTATGTGATTAAAGCCGACCGTAATTGAGCCATCTAGAGTAAAACTATCATCCCTACCTTTTTTCTTGAATTTAGGTTGACCAGAAACTTTGGTGAAACAGCGTTTCCAAGCAACGGACAAATACCTCAAAGCATATTGAGGCGCTGTTTTAGAAACCTCGTAGTACCAATAGTTTTTAGGTTTAACCATTGCTACTAAAAGTTTATGCAGGTCGATTGCAGTAGGAAAAAATAGTTTACTTTTAGGATTATTGAAATTGTGATTAAGGATGTTCCTAGTCAACCATAATCCCCAATTCCAAGCGTGACGAGCCACGCCAGCGTGTTTAGCTAGCAGCGTTTTTTGCTGGTTTGTGGGTTGTAATTCAGTTTTGAATCCTAGTAACATACAACAGATAATCCCAGATTTTTATAGATAATACCAGATTTTAGCCAACAGTTACAAGCCCCAGTTTCAAACTTTACCTGTTTAATCAGATCCATATTCAGATGAAACTCAAAAAGATCAGCGTGCATATTAGCATATTTACCTTTAGGAAGTTCAGCATAAAATAACTTTTGAATTTTGCCCCTAACTTCCAATACCGCAGCACTACTTGTCACAATTAAACGTAAAGTTCCAAGTTGTTCACAAGCTTCTAAAAAATCTTTCAAATTAGTAGTCATAGATAAAATTTTGATTATTTATTTTTCGGCCTTGTTGATTTTAGATATTTCTTCTTTTTAAGACATAGAAAAAGCTCCTTTATAACTCCTGACTCCTGACTCCTGACTCCTAAAAACCTATTTTTCATAATCTTCATAAGCAGCAACTATTTTCTGCACCAAAGGATGTCGTACCACATCTGCCTGAGATAGTTCACAAATAGAAATACCTTCAACATTCCGTAAAATCTTCATCGCAACAGATAATCCCGACTTTTGACTAAGAGGTAAATCTGTTTGAGTAATATCCCCCGTCACTATCATTTTTGAACGGAAACCCAAACGAGTTAATACCATTTTCATCTGAGCAGGAGTAGTATTTTGAGCCTCATCAAGAATCACAAAAGAATTATTCAAAGTCCTACCTCTCATATAAGCTAAAGGTGCAACTTCAATAACTCCCTTTTCCATCAAAGTATTCACTTTTTCTGGTTCAATTAATTCATAAAGAGCATCATATAAAGGTCGCAAATAGGGATTAATTTTTTGTTGCAAATCTCCTGGTAAAAATCCTAACTTTTCTCCTGCCTCCACAGCAGGTCTCGTTAAAATTAACCGTTCATATTGATTGTCTAAAAGCGCTTGAACTGCTATAATAGCACCCAAAAACGTTTTACCAGTCCCCGCAGGTCCAACACAAAAAGTCATATCATGGCTACGAATAGCCTGGACATATTTTCTTTGGCGAAAAGTTTTAGCCCTAATTTCTAGTCCCCGGCGGGTTTTGGCCAGAACATCTTGTTGGAGTTGTTCCAGGTCATCTTGACGGTTTGTCTCAATAGCATGGCGAGCAGTAAGAATTTCTACCCCAGTGATAGTTTTGCCATGCTTCCAGAGGCTTTCTAAAGAATATACGATTTTCTGGCATCGCTCAATTTGACTTGCAGTGCCAGTTATCAATAATTCTTGTCCCCGTAGTACAATATTTGCCCCTGTGTGCTTTGCCAATAATTTGATATTTTCTTCCTGATATCCAGAAAGAGCGATCGCGCTATCCACACTAGGCAATTCTATTTTTACCGCCTCTGTCATGCCAGCATATTTCTCAGATCCATCATCATTCTTGAATTGTTGGAATTAGCTAATCTACAGTAAGTCATAACAAAACTGACCTAGAAATTAGGTCTCGATCTAGGATAGGAGATCGAAAAAAATCAACTTTAGTATTTTAAGCCTCTCTTCAGATAGAGGTACTGATAACTCATAACTGAAATGCCACCACTATTCCTGATCGAGATTAGTGGTGGCATTAGTAATGATTTTTATGTCATTCCTTGTCCATTTCTTTTAAAAATTGGACTTGGAGTTGTACCACGATGACGAGATAGTCTGTGTCTATTTTCAGGGACGCGACTACTTGGTATAATCCTTCTATCGTATACTCCCTCTTCTTGATTACTTGGATAATCGGAATAATAAGAGTGTTGTATATCTGGCTGGTCTTCGTAGATTTCCAAATGTACAGATTGATCTGCTGCTTGAGCTACTGCTGCTAACACAGTACGAATCGCTTGGATATTACGTCCTCCACGACCATAGACTCGCCCTTTTTCCGGTTCATCAAAAGCCAGACGAATCCATGCCTTTGCTTGCCGGGGGTTAACTTCACAATCCACTCGTAAAGACTCTGGTGACTCTAGAAATGGCTCAATTAGACACCTAACTATTTCAGCATAATCAGGATTCACTGACTGGCGGTTGTTCCTCAGACTCGTTAATTGTTGCTGTTGCAGTTGACTCACTGTCACTGGTTTCGTTGATTTCAGTATTGGCAGTTGCTTGGATCGGTTCAGTATTGGTAATGGCTTCTGTTGATTCTGCATGGGAAACTGATACATTTGCTTGGGTGTTAACTCCGATTCTGGATGATTCAAGGACATTGGCTTTCTTCAATATGTTACGCACTGTATCTGTTGGTTGGGCACCTTGTTCAAGGCGTTTTGTAATTGCTGGCACATCTAATCTTGTTTCATCTGTTCTGGGGTTATAAAAGCCGAGTTCTTCTAATGGACGGCCGTCACGACGGGAGTTACTATTCATTGCTACTATCCGGTAGCTAGTCTCCCGTTTTTTTCCATATCGCTTTAATCGTAATTTGATCATTTCGAGTTATTATACTCCTCTTTGGAATTATAAGCTATTATTTCATCGTCATCTAGGAACATTGTCGATATTTCTTTTGACATCCTCATCCTGCCTCAAGGCGAGGAGATTCTCATCCATTCAAATCAAACAAACGCACATTGTTTAAGTTTGAACTCAGAGCGGGTTGACCGTTCTTAGAAACATAAGATTATCTATATAAACATAAGATTTTCTATAAACAATCTGTTCTATTCCTGCTTCAAACTGGCAACGTCGGCGTTATCCAGTCCACAGGCTGTCACGGACGAACTGCCCGCCATAGCTAAATTTAATGCTGCATTCAAGTCTCGGTCGCAACTAAAATTGCAGTATTCGCAATTGAAAACGCGCTCTGATAACAAGAGAGACTCTTTAACAGTTCCACACTTAGAGCAAGTTTTAGAGCTAGGAAACCATCTATCTACAATGATGAGTTCAGAACCATATAACTCACACTTATAACCTAACTGTCTACGAAACTCATAAAAACCCATATCAGCAACAGCCTTAGCTAGCTTGTGATTAGCCATCATCCCTGATACATTTAAGTCTTCTATTACTATCTGGCTGTGATTTTTAGCCAAGTAAGTAGTAAGTTTATGCAATGTATCTTTTCTGATGTTAGCTATCCTGTTATGCAATTGAGTTATTTTGAGTTGAGCTTTCTTCCAATTATTAGAGAACTTAGTTTTATGTCGGTTTAAATATTGCAACCGAGAGAGTTTTGCTTCAAGCTTTCGGTAAGACTTAGCACCAACAAAAACTTCACCAGTTGATAATGTGGCTATTGCTTTTACTCCTAAATCTACACCAACAACATCTACTGATTTATGTGTAATTTGAGGTTCTTTCTCTATCTTGAAACTAACAAACCATCTGTTTGCTTTCCTGCTAATAGTTACAGACTTGAAATTAACATGATCTGGTAAAATTTCAGAAGTTTTAATCCATCCAATTCTCGGTAATTTTATCTGATTAAAACCGACTGTAATTGAACCATCTAAAGTGAAACTATCGTTTCTGCCTTTTTTCTTAAATTTAGGTTGACCAGACACTTTGCTAAAGCAGCGTTTCCAAGCAACGGACAAATACCTCAAAGCATATTGAGGTGCAGTTTTAGAAACCTCGTAGTACCAGAAGTTTTTCGGTTTAACCATTGCTACTAGAAGTTTATGCAAGTCAATAGCAGTAGGAAATTTAAGTTTACTTTCAGGATTAGTGGAATTGTGATTAAGGATATTTCTAGTCAGCCATAAACCCCAATTCCAGGCGTGACGGGCTACACCAGCGTGTTTAGCTAATAAGGTTTTTTGTTTATTATTTGGATGTAGTTCAGTTTTGAATCCAAGTAGCATAAAACAGATAATCCCAGATTTTTATATATAATACCAGATTTTAGCCAACAGTTACAAACCCCCCGGCAACTAATATATTTATTGCTCCGTTTAGGTCTCTATCATACATACTTTGCACAAAAATTTAGGCATTGCCATTCTCTAATTTACCACCACGGAAACCACAGTTTGAGCAAGTTTGATTTGTAGGTTCCCAACGACTAATTACTATTAGATCGCGACCATATTTTCTGCTTTTCCTTCTAGAAATATTCTCAATGTTTTCCAATCTAAATCAGAAATAGCTCTAGATAATTTAGGGTTAGAAACCATTCCAGAAATATTCAAATCCTCTAAAACAATTGTTTGGTTTTCACGAATTATTTCAGTAGATAATTTATGCAGAAAATCTGTTCTTGTATCTTTCAGTTTGGCATGAAATTTAGCTATTTTTAGTCTAGCTTTTTCATAGCGTTTTGACCCTCTAGTTTTCTTAGACAAAGACTTACTTAACTTTCGTTAGCGCAGCTCCTCTGAAAGAGGCTACTTATTAATCTTTTTCTTTAACGGTTTTGGGACCTCTACCTTTTTACCATTGCTGAATGTAGCAAAAGTTTTAATACTTAAATCTATTCCAACTAAGTTATCAGTTTTTGCTAAAGTTTCAGAATTTATTTCTACTACAAAACTTAAAAAATATCTATTAGCTGAATCTTTAATTACTGTTACTGAACTAGGCTCGGTAGGTAATTTTTTAGACCAAATTATTTTGATTTTTCCAACTTTAGCTAAATATACTTTATGAGGTTCAATTTTAAAACCTCCTTCCCTAAATCTAGCAGATTGCCTTGATTTTTTGGTCTTCAATCTAGGAGGTTTAACTGCTTTTCCTTTTCTCTTACCTTCACAACTATTGAAAAAATTTTGATAAGCTTGATGTAAATCATTCAACGATTGCTCTAATGGAATATTAGAAACCTCTGACAACCATTCTCTATGCTTGGTGTTTTTAGATTGAGTAATGAACTGTTTTTGTAGTTCTCCATTACTAGGTTTTTTTTCACCTTGTCTATATAACTCGTTGCAATATCCTAGACTATCATTCCAAACTGTTCTTGCACAACCAAATAATTTGGCTAAAGCTGTTTTTTGAATATTGTTCGGATATATTCTATACTTGTATCTTGCTTTCATATCTTTTAAAGCTGCCCGAACCCCTTTTTCTTTTTCTGCTTCTTTTTCTTTTTACCACTACCCATACCTTGCTGGTTACGCCAACCTGGGGGTGTTTTACCTCCTAGCATACCGGGCATACCCATACCAGGCATTTCCATACCAGGCATACCGGGCATCCCCATTCCTGGCATTCCGCCTTGGCCCATTTGCTGCATCAGCGATCGCATTCTTTGGAAGTCACTCACCAGTTTACTAACATCTTTTTCAGCATAACCTGAACCACCTGCAATACGTCGTCGTCGGGAAGGAGATTTTGCTAAAAGTTCTGGGTTTTGGCGCTCTTGGCGTGTCATAGAATTAATCATAGACTCACACCGTTTTAGCTGAGTTTCTCCCTGCTGCAACTGATCATCACTTATTTTATTCATTCCTGGAATTAATTTCATAATTCCTCCCAAGGAACCCATATTTTTCATCAGTCGCGTTTGCTTCAGGAAGTCAGTAAAGTCAAACTTAGCTGAGAGAATTTTCTCTTGCATTTTTTCAGCATCAGCTATGTCAAAATCTTCACTAGCCTTTTCTACCAGGGTCAGTACATCTCCCATCCCCAGAATCCGAGAAGCCATTCTTTCTGGGTAGAAAGGTTGCAGAGCTTCTACTTTTTCTCCCACCCCTACAAATTTTATCGGTTGACCAGAAATTCGACGGACTGATAAAGCCGCCCCACCTCTTGTATCCCCGTCCATTTTTGTTAGGATAGCCCCTGTTATCCCAATTTGATCGTTGAAGGTACGGGTCAATGTTGCTGCCTCTTGACCTGTCATTGCGTCTACTACTAGCAAGGTCTCCTGAGGCTTAACTGCTGCTTTAATTCTAGCTAGTTCGGCCATCATATCTTCGTCTATCTGTAGCCGACCTGCTGTATCTATAATTACTGTATCTATACCATCTGCTTTGGCCTGTTCTACCCCTTTTTGAGCAATTTCTACAGGATCTATATCTGTGCCTAATTCAAATACTGATACATCTATCTGTTTACCCAGGGTAACTAACTGGTCAATAGCAGCGGGTCTATATATATCAGTAGCTACTAGCAAAGCACTCCGGTTCTGCTTCCGTAAATGTAGGGCCAATTTGGCTGAGGCGGTGGTTTTTCCTGTTCCCTGTAAACCTGCCATTAGCACAATAGTTGGCGGTTGGTCAACTTTTGCTAAGGGAGTGTTGCTTTCTCCCATTACCTGCACTAGCTCATCATGGACTATTTTGATGAACTGTTGGTCTGGTCTTACTCCTGTTAATACATTTGCTCCTTCGGCCTTTGTGCTAACCTCAGCTATAAAGTCTTTGACAACTTGTAAGTTTACATCGGCCTCTAATAGGGCACGACGTACTTCTCGCAGGGCATCTTGGATATTGGAGTCTGTAATTTTGTCTTGACCCCTTAGTTTTTTCCAGGCAACTTCTAAGCGGTCAGCAAGGGCTTCAAACATAAAGCAATTTCAGCTATCTGGTAGTAATTTTTATTATATATCATTTGACTATTTTTTGTATTTTTCTCCTAATTTTTTTTAATGTTTATCTTTCATTTGGCAATTCCTAGCTTTGTCGTCTCACTTATCTGCTTTTGCTCTTTTATGTATTGCTCATCCCCAACTTTAACAATATCTGCTTTGATTCATACCTTTTTCTCGTTTCCACAGGGGGTTAATATCTATCCATAGCCTATTTTATGCTCAAATACTTAAGATAATTTACATTTTAGTGTTTTTTCTGCCCATCAAATTTTCTATTTTTTTTTTAGATTGAGGGAAATAATTAAGTTTTTTAGGAGGTATTCTATTCTTAAAATTTGTACTTTAAATTTTCTTTCTTCGTATTTTTTTTATCAAAAAATAAATCTAAGTTGAGTTTTTTTATAACTATAAATCGGTGTAGTCTTGATCGTACTTATTACTTTTAGCAATAATTTTCTCATCTAGATTTTTGATCTATATTATCTATATAATAAATTGTAACTTTTTTCACTTCAATTTATTCAATAATTGAGCCAAACCCTTGATTATACTGGTAGAGTAATCTGCATATAGTTATGGAGTATTGCTACCTTTCCCTCTAACTCTAGTGGAAGCTTGATAGTTTTTAGCTTACTGATATCTGGAACAATGTCAATTATTTGGTACTGGTAAAAAAGTAGTTATTTTTTTTATGTGCCTCCCTATTATAGAAAGTATACACTGAGCAATATAACTACTTTGACTTAAGTATTACTGATATTAACACAAGCACAGTAATTTGTAAACTTAAGATATACTAATTGGATTGAATAATTTTATATCAGTTCGAGTGAATATTGCTACAGTTACGGAACAACGATTACTGGGGACAGGGAAAGAGAAGTATTTTAGCACTTAACAATTAACAATTAATAATTACCGAAATAATTAATAATTAAACAATTAAATAATTATCTAATTATTTCGGTAAAACTACTTTTATTTATGAAATATGAAATAATGTATTAATAAGTAGATTGTTTTCTGTAGAAAAAGCCGCTCCAAGACTTACACATAACTCGTCTATAATGCCCAAGTTTTATGTTAAGAAAGATGTTTATAAAGCAGATCCCAAAAAGGGAGAGGATTGACTAAGAGGAAAAGGAAAAAAAATTATTTCTTAAGGGGAGATTGGATCTGGTTAGGTAACTTATCTATCCCTCAACCACTTTTACCCTTAAAAGGAGGAAACTTTCCAGGTGAATTATTTAATTAATAATTATTAATTATTCGGTAAAAAAGGTTTGATTTTTACAATTGGTAGGAGGTCTAAAGTATTGGCTTATATGCAAGAATCACAGGTTCATAAGTAACTACTTTGTTTGAATTTGGTATTACAGAACTACATTTGTTAGTAACAACAATTACTGGAATTTATAGTAAATATTTAGCAAATTAGTAGTATGAGGACATGCTTTCGTAATTTGCTGTGGCCAGAATTTATTTCTACTATTGAAAATTCCCCCTTACTGTTAATCATTTAGGTCTAATAGAAGTCAGGAGCTAATTAAGAAGACGCAAAAATAACTCAGTATGTAATGAAACATCAAGTTGCTCAAAAATCTCTTCCCTTCAACATACCTGTCCTTTGTATGTAACTAACCCAAGGTTTGTCTCCCCTAACTACCTTGTGATCAAAATAATTTTTAACGTTGACCTAGTTAAGCTAAATTATTTGTATACTTACTGCTCAGATATATTCTCTATTTTGAAAATTCATGTAATACCAAGCTTTAAAAAAGAATGTTACGAATAATAAGGGCAAGACTAAAGAATTTACATATAGATTTTCTTTTGATAAATTCGATAATTTATGAACTAAGAACGATATCAAAGTTATTCATTCTGACTCCTGTACGGGCGATTTCCTACGGAATGCTGCGCAAACGCGAATTGCCTCTACTACTTAGGGACAAGGTTGACTAAAAGGTTTAGGGAGAGGATTGAACAAGAAGGAAAAAATTTATTTTTTTCCCCTTGAAAGGGGGAGGCTAATAAAGCTGAATTATTTAATTATTAATTATTCGGTAATGGCGATTTTCACTCCGACTCAACAATCCTACGTCCTAGTTATGGGGGATTTTAACTAGAGCTATAAAAACTGACAACTCAATGGACTCAAGTTGATAGCTAGTTAATAATTTTTCTAAGTTCGATCTATCTTTTTGTAGCATACTATTCTTTGATTTATCTATAATTTCTAGCCCCAAAATTTTGTTGTGTAATAAAACTAACAATTTTTGACACCAGAAATTTTTTATGGTAGATTAATTTATCAAAATAATTGGGTCTAAAACCCCGCCTTGCTCGGCGAAATATTTTTGGAGCGGGACTCAAATCCTCGTTACAAAAATAACTTCTGACTTCTGACTTCTGACTTCTAACTTTGTTAACATCACTAATACTACTCAACCTAAAAATATACCATAATATTCCACCACCAAATGAAACTAGAATCACATGAGTTTATTCGCTATTTTGAACCAGAGCAAGCTGCACAAATTTCCCAGATTGCTATTATTAAAAAATTTAATCCTCAAGAGATTATTTTTGAAGAAGGTGATCAATCAGATGCTTTATTCTTAGTTCTAGAAGGTGAAGTTCAAGTTAGTAAAAAAAGCGGTGGAGGTAATAATTATGTTGTGATTACATCAGTTGAATCAGATGGTTATTTTGGCGAATTAGGAATTATAGATAAACAGCCAAGGAGTGGTAGGGTAGTTGCATCTAAGGAAACAATTGTGGCTACAATTTCTTATGATTCCATAATAGATATATTAGCCAATACAAAAGGGGATGTTGTTTTAAAAATATTAAGTATTTTACCTCAAAGATTGCGGAACGTGACGACTGAATATGTCAATCAATTAGCTTATAAAGAAAAAATGACTTTGATTGGAGAAATGCTCAACACTATTATTCACGATTTTAGAAGTCCTTTTACTGGTATTCAATTATCAAGTTCAATGTTAAAAGAACTCCATCCCGATCCAGAAAGTCAAGAGTGGTGTGATTTAATTTCAATGCAAGTTCAGAGAATGTTAAATATGGCAGAAGAAGTGCTTGCTTTTTCTCAGGGAAATACAAAATTATATTGTCAGCCAATTGATATAGCAAATCTATTACAAAATTTTGCTAAATTAAATCAGGTTTATGTTGATTCTGCTTTTGTAAAATTGATAGTTTCTGTTGAAGAGGGTTTGATTATAAATGCTGATGAAAACAAAATAAACCGCGCTCTACAAAATTTGTTAGCTAATGCTTTAGAAGCTATCAATCAATATGAAGGCAAGATAGAAATTAAAGCTAAGAGAAAAGAGCGATGGGTTGAAATTATATTTTCGGATAATGGATCTGGTATTCCTAAAGAAATTCAGGATAATTTATTTGAAGCTTTTGTAAGTTATGGAAAACAGGGTGGTATAGGGTTAGGAACTGCGATTGTGAAAACAATTATTGATGCTCATTCTGGAGAGATTTTTTTTGAATCAACTCCAGGTAAAGGCACAACTTTTTACCTTCGTTTTCCCCTAGCGACAACAATAATTAATAATTAATAATTAATAATTATTAATTGATAATTGATAATTGATAATTGATATAGCAATCCTATTTTATTCGTTTCAAAAATCTTGCCACTTTTTGGTATGGAGGTTTGGAAGCAATGGTTAATGGGTAATTGATAAGCAATGTAGACAAAATTAATTACCGAATAATCATTAATTATTTAGGTTAAAAGCTTCCCCTTTCAAGCTATGCTTTATAAACATCTTTCTTAACATAAAGCTTGACAAAATTCACATTATGTATAAGCCTTGAAAAAGCTCTTGTTGGAGAAAAAGCGTATTAAAAAATACATTCTGGTGCGCTCATTTAAGTAGTTTTACTTGGTTACTATGACTCTTTCTCCCTTCTCCCATCTTCCCCACAAGCTTTTCAGGAGCTCCTTATCAGGGATAGCCTTTCAAGGCAAGGTATATTTATTGTCACGCTTAGAAAAAAGGAGGAGAGGGTGGGGAATGTGGGAAGTGTGGGAAGTGTGGGAAGTGTGGCAAGTATGGCAAGTGTGGCAAGTGTGGCAAGTGCAGGACTCAAAAAATATAGGGTTGTAAATATTCTCTGACGACAATGAATTAGCCCTGCCTTTTCAAGGGGAAAAAAAGGGGGCGAGGGATGGCGAGGTTTCCCACTCTTACAGAGCTGCTGCCTCTTGCCTCCTTCAGAGGAACTTCCCTAACAAAGGAGTTTTCCGATAGGAAAGCTTTGCGTCAGGAAAAACGCCAGATCCAATCTCCCCTTGAGAAAAGTGCTAGGATATTTCCTTATATTCAATTCCCTTACAGTTTTAACTAGAGGTAATTATCCATTAATAAAACATCTATACAAGCTGAATTTTTTTCCTGCTAAAGATTCCAGAGAATTAGAATAGGTAAATAATTTTTTTTAGGTACTTAATTGATAATTGATATACTGACAGCTAATAGCTGATGTTGAATGCTTATTTGTGAATAAATAAACACTAATATTTATTGCTAAATCTTGAATTTTAACTGGCGATTTAAAATAAGGTGACTGACGATTTTGACGATAATTTTACACCTCCATCTGCTGATATTAAAACTAATTCTACAGACACAGAAAATAGCTTATCTATAGTAGCTTTAAGAAAACAAACAATTCAAAAAATTCGTTTCAATTTGCGGCCAGGACAACAACAAATGGCTGATTGGCAAGGGGGGCCTTTGGGAGTATCGGCAGTTCCTGGAGCAGGAAAATCTTATGGTTTGGCAACAGCAGCAGCTTTAGCGATCGCTCGTTATCAATTACATAGTTACTATCAATTAATTGTTGTTACTTTTACTCGTTCGGCAGCTATTAATATTAGGGTTAAAATTCGCAAATGTTTAGAGGAATTATCTTTGCCTAAGGGCAGTTTTGAAGGCAGTTTTGTTGTTCATACTTTGCACGGTTTGGCTTTAAGCATTGCCCTACGTCATCCTGAATTATCTGGGTTGGATTTAGAAAATTCTAATTTGATTTTGCCTACTCCTAGTAATAAGATAACTCGCAGTTGTGTAGAAAATTGGATTGCGAATAATCCGAGACATTATCAATTTTTAATTGAAGGAAGTCAGTTTGATGGAGAGGAAACGGAACGTTTAAGAAGGCAGTCTGTTTTACGGACTGAAGTATTACCTCAATTGGCTTGGAAAGCTATTCAACAAGCTAAAAGTTCTGGTCTTAAACCTGAAGATTTATGGCAACTACGAGAGAGAGAAAATGATAATTATCAAGTTTTGACTATTGCTGCTAGTTTATATCAAAAATATCAGGAAATATTGAGGGAACGTCAATTAATTGACTACGATGAAATGATTTTGGCAGCTTTACGAGTATTGCAAAATGAAGGTGCTAGAAAAATGTGGCAAAAGCAAGTATTTGCTGTGTTTGAAGATGAAGCTCAAGATTCTACACCTTTGCAAACTAAGTTATTAGAAATACTTGCTACATCCACAGAAAATAATGATAGTAATTTAGATTTTCATTCTCTTACTCAAGAGCAAAAGTTATCAAAATTAAGCTATCTAAATTTGATGCGTGTGGGAGACCCGAATCAAGCAATTAATTCTACATTTACTCCAGCAGATCCAATAGATTTTCGGCGGTTTTGTGAAGACTGCGAAGAGTTAGAAAAATTGGCAGTTATGCAACAAGCTGGTCGTAGTTGTCAGATAATTATTGATGCAGCTAATTTTGTGTTGAAGTGGGTAAATAATTCAAAATTAGCCGGAAAAGAAAAACCATTTAGAGACCAAAATATTCATCCTGTAGAAGTTAAAGAATCGGGAAATAATAATAATCCTGTAAAAGCTAAAGAATCAGAGAATAATAATAATCCACCAGCTACTGGTAATGGTTTGGAAATATATGAACCTAGAGATATTTATCAAACACTTGAATTAATGGGTAAACGGATAATTAATTTGTTTAAAGAAAATCCTGAAGGTAAGTTTGCTGTATTAGTAAGGGAAAATAAACAAGGAAAATTTATTGCAGATACTTTTAGTAATCCTGGAAAGTATGGAGTCGAAATTGATTTAGAAAAATATGGTATTAAAATACATGACGTTTCTCAAGGCGCACGTCACTCTCAAATTCCGGCAGAAATATTAGCATTAATACAATTTATTGACCGCCCTCATTCTCCAGATTATTTAAAATCTGCTTTGAAAGTTTTGGGCGATCGTCGCTTAATTCCGCAGGAAGATTATAATTCTTTTGCTTCTCAATTAGAGCAATTTCTTTACCCTGGTCCTCTCGATCCATATCAATCAGAAAAGGTGCGTAAATGTCGTGATTTTTGTCGTAGTTTGCTCAGAGCAAAATCTGAATTACCTTTATTTCAGTTAATTTCTTTTCTAGCTTTGGCATTAAATTATGAACAATCAGATTTGGCAACTGCTGATAAGTTAGCTGAAAGAGTTGCTAAACAAATTGCTGGTAATAGTTCGATGAATGCGATGTTAGAAGTGTTAAGTGAAATTGTAAATTCTGAGAGATTTGAATCTGTAGAGGTGGAGGAAAATGCAGAGGAATATTATACTCGTCCTCAGCAACTTACTATTATTACTATGCACAAATCTAAGGGGTTAGATTGGGATTTTGTCTTTCTACCTTTTTTGCATGAAAATATAATTCCTGGTAATTTACGAGTTTTACCCCAGGCTAATTTTTTGGGAGATTTTGACTTAGCTGAAGTGGCGAGGGCACAAATTCGCGCGAGTTTGCAAGGGGAAGATTTACCAGATATTTCTAAAGCTTGGGAAGAGGCAGGATATTTAAAAATGGCTGAAGAATTTCGGTTATTATATGTGGCAATGACTAGGGCAAAAAGGTTGTTGTGGATGTCTGCGGCAAAGTTAGCTCCTTTTACTTGGAATAAACCGGAAAATTTACAAGCGCAAAAACCAAGTCCTGTTTTGTCTGCTTTAAAAGATGAGTTTAGAAAGAGGAAGTAAGCTCACACGGATAGCTCACACGGATTATGGCACGGATACACGGATTATGACACGGATAGCTCACACGGATTATGGCACGGATACACGGATTATGGCACGGATACACGGATTATGACATGGATAGCTCACACGGATTATGGCACGGATACACGGATTATGACACGGATAGCTCACACGGATTATGGCACGGATACACGGATTATGACACGGATAGCTCACACGGATTATGGCACGGATAGCTCACACGGATTATGGCACGGATATACGGATTAAGATATATGGATTACCCCCGCATACCACAAAACAGCTAGTTTATCAAACTGCCATAACAGTAAGGGAGAAAAATTAGTCTTTCATGGCAGAAAAAATCAACAAAATTTCCTTTGAAAACAACGATACAATTAGGGTTTCACGCCTCAAAATTCAATTAAGCAATAACTCTCCTTTGGATTTTTCATCCTTTTAGACTATCACAGAACCGAACCAAAAAGCTGAAAATATTGAAACCTCGTTAAATAAATCGGGCAAAATTTCCCCTGATTTGTCATTAAACCCTGATAATATTTAAAATTTTCAAACTAAATACTACAAACCTATAACCAAAACTTAGAAGTATAGCGTTGGCGGAGCCTAGCGGCAGCTATATCGCCTTTGAGACAAACATCTCAATTTTACATTCTATGAAGCACCCCACTAGAAGAGATGGGTAGTCAAAATTTCTGACTATTACTTATAGAGCTAGAGTTAATTCATTCTTTGAAGCACCCAACCAGAAGGGATGGGTAGTCAAAATTTCCGACTATCTCCTAAAAAAACGACCCTTCAAAAAAGCGATCGCCTATGCTTACAACTATCAAAATTAAGCATTTTATGAAGCATCACACTAGAAGAGATGGGTAGTCAAAATTTCTGACTATTACTTATAGAGCCAGAATTAATTCATTCTATGAAGCACTCAACCATAAGGGATGGGTAGTCAAAATTTCCGACTATCTCCTAAAAAAACGACCCTTCAAAAAAAACCGATCGCCTATGCTTACAACTATCAAAATTAAGCATTTTATGAAGCATCCCACTAGAAGAGATGGGTAGTCAAAATTTCTGACTATTACTTATAGAGCCAGAATTAATTCATTCTTTGAAGCACCCAACCAGAAGGGATGGGTAGTCAAAATTTCCGACTATCTCCCAAAAAAACGACCCTTCAAAAAAGCGATCGCCTATACTTACAACTATCAAAATTAAGCATTCTCCTATATCACTCTCAAAAAAGCATTGCCTTTGAGACAACCATCCCAATACAACATTCTCTGAAGCACTCCCAAAAAAAACGGCGTGTCTAAAAAACCGATTACTTCCCAAACCAGCAACTAATCATTCTCTCAAGACTGCCAAAAAAGCATCAACTCTGACTCGTCCTTACCACAAAACGGTAAATCTATCAAACTGCTATAACAGCAAGGGAGAAAAATTAGTCTTTCATGGCAGAAAAAATCAACAAAATTTCCTCTTTAAACAACGATACAGTTAGGGTTTCACGCCTCAAAATTTAATTAAGCAATAACTCTCCTTTGGATTATTCATCCTTTCAGACTATCACAGAGCCGAACCAAAAAGCTGAAAATATTGAAACCTCGTTAAATAAATCGGGCAAAATTTCCTCGAATTTATCATCAACCCCTGACAATATTTAAAATTTTTAAACCAAAAATCACAAACCTATAATAAAAACTTAGACTGACAAAGTACGTTCTATTTTTTTAGGAATGTTTTGGTAGATAGGGGAGCTACAACTCTTTGTTTACTACCAGAAGCGATCGCTCAGTTAAGATTAGAAATTCTCAAAGAAGTAGATGTAATGAATGCTACTGGTGTTAGTAAAGCACGCATTTTTCAAGATACTAAAATTTCTCTACTTGGAAGGGAAGGAACTTTTGAATGTTTAGAACTTCCTGGAGGTAACGACCCTTTATTAGGAGTATTGCCACTAGAAGCATTAAGTATTGAACTTGATTTGCAAAATCAACAATTAAAAGTTTTATCTACTAGCTCTAATCAAACTTATCTCACAATTTTTTAGAGTGTTTTAGGCACTAGCCGTAACGCACCATGATTAATTTAAAAATCATGTAAAAAATTGATTATCAAACCCCATGATTAATTAAAAATTATCTAAAAAAATGGCGCGTTACACTTTGCTAAAACATCCAGCGACACTACTATTCATTTGCAAAGAGTGAAGATTTTTATTCAATTTATCCTACTCTTTATTCCCTATTTTATGTTTTCTTTCCCCCTAAAAAAACGAATTTTATACCTTACCAGCATGGGAATCGCTATAATAAAAATTATAATTTAACGACAAAATCAAAATAAGCAATTCATTTGATAATCTGGCAAATCAAGATAACAGTCTGAGCGACAATTCTGGTTTACTTAATAACGATGATTTATCTTCAAATTCGGATGCCATAAATCAAGACTTAAACCAGAATTTGACCGATGGTTTCCATCAGCAAGAGCAGTTCGACTATCAAAATTTAAGTATGGGTTTAGGAGAAAATTCCGACTTTTCTCAAAATAATTTTTCATTGGATAATTTGGCAAATCAAGAAAGGGTTATTAGTGACAATTCTGCTTTACTTAATAATGATAATTTTTCCTCAAGTTCGGATGACATAAATCAAGACTTAAACCAGAATTTGACCGATGGTTTCCATCAGCAAGAGCAGTTCGACTATCAAAATTTAAGTATGGGTTTAGGGGAAAATTCCGACTTTTCTCAAAATAATTTTTCATTGGATAATTTGGCAAATCAAGAAAGGGTTATTAGTGACAATTCTGCTTTACTTAATAATGATAATTTTTCCTCAAGTTCGGATGACATAAATCAAGACTTAAACCAGAATTTGACCGATGGTTTCCATCAGCAAGAGCAGTTCGACTATCAAAATTTAAGTATGGGTTTAGGGGAAAATTCCGACTTTTCTCAAAATAATTTTTCATTGGATAATTTGGCAAATCAAGAAAGGGTTATTAGTGACAATTCTGGTTTACTTAATAATGATAATTTTTCCTCAAGTTCGGATGCCATAAATCAAGATTTAAAGCAGAATTTGACCGATGGTTTCCATCAGCAAGAGCAATTCAACTATCAAAATTCAAGTATGGATTTAGGGGAAAATCCACACTTAGCTCAAAATAATTTTTTATTCGATAATTTGGCAAATCAAGATAACAGTCTGAGTGACAATTCTGGTTTACTTAATAATGATAATTTTTCCTCAAGTTCGGATGAGATAAATCAAGACTTAAGCCAGAATTTGACTGATGGTTTCCATCAGCAAGAGCAATTCGACTATCAAAATTCAAGTATGGGTTTAGGGGAAAATTCAGACTTTTCTCAAAATCACTTTTCATCCGATAATTTCCATCAGCAGCAGCAATTTGAACATCAAAATTTTGGTACAGATTTTTCTGGAGTAAATTCTGAATCTCCATTGCCAGAAATTTCTAATTTTCAGCATGAGCAAAATAATTTAAGTTTAAATTCTCATACTTTTGAAAGTCAAAATATTAGTTTATCTAGTCATCGTTTGGAATTTGATTCATCCTCCGATCAATATCCTTACACAACTATAAATAATTCAGGTGATATTTACTTACATACAACTAACAATCATAATGGTTATTGTGCAGGTCATGTAAAAGGTCGTGAAGTTTATAATTCTGGTTATAATTATCTAGGATATGCAGGTACAGATGGTAAGGTTTATGATAATCATAATCATGCTGTTGGTTGGGTAGGTAGTAATGGCAATGTTTATAATAATGGAGGCATTAAAGTTCATCATACAAATCTAGGAGTAGTTGGTGGTGCTGCCTATTTATTATGTTCCTATTATGGTGGCGTAAATTAATTTTTGGGAAGGTTATTTCAGTTATCAGTTATCAGTACCTCCGACTGAAGCATTGGGATTGAAATACGGAATATTATTTTTTCTTGGTTGATTGAATATAGGGAGGAAACTTCGCCATTCCATCCTACGGACTGCTCCACAAATGACCGCTTTTTATCCCCTTAAAAGAGGAGGCGACAAACCCAAATTTTTTGGTCAATTGCGGGCAAGATGCCCGCACTACAAACATTAAATAACTGATAAATGAATGATTGAAACTAAACTAAAATTTTACACTTTTGCTGAATATTTGGAATACCAAGATGGTACGGATAATAAATATGAATTAGTTAATGGAGAACTCATATCTTTGATACCTGCTAGTGGAATTCATGCTTTGATTTTGACTTTTTTGTTTAAGGAATTTTATCGAGAAATTATCAGGATAAATGCTCCTTGGCAGGTAATGCCAGGAAATGTGGGAGTTAGAACTACTATTAATAAATCTCGCATTCCTGACTTAACTATTATTACTGCTGAACAAACGGAATTACTTAAAAATATGACTACTGCTATTTTAGATTCTGCTCCTATTTTAGTAGTAGAAATTGTTAGTCCTGGTAATAGGGATGATGATTATCGGTTTAAGCTATCGGAATATGCTGTGACAGAAATTCCTGAGTATTGGATAGTTGATTTTGAGGCACAAAAAATATCTGTTCTTAGTTTGGTAAATGGGTTTTATGAAGTGGAGGAATTTAAGAATGAGGATCTAATTATTTCTGGTACTTTTTCTGAGTTAAAATTAACGGTAAATCAGATTTTATCGGTTTAAGCGGATGATAAAGATCGCCAAGGATTTCAATCCTTGGCTAATAGCTTAAGTCATCTAAAGATGACTATATTATCTGTACTGTCTTTTTGTATTTTGGTTAATTAATGCAGCCTGATATAACATTAGAAAAGTAATTTATTAGAGACTGAGATTGTTTCGGGGGTATTTTAAATAATCATCAGAAATTCTGGTGGAACATCCCCTTAGTAATGACAATTTTACTGTGATGGGGAGGAACGACAATTACATTTTTATGACGAGTCAGGAATTTCTAGAGATTGGTGCGGGGGTGTGGGAAATAATCATCAGAAATTCTGGTGGAACATCCCCTTCGTAATGACAATTTTACTGTGATGGGAAGGAACGACAATTACATTTTTATGGAGAGTCAGGAATTTCTAGAGATTGCTTCGAGGGTGTGGGAAATAATCATCAGAAATTCTGGTGGAACATCCCCTTCGTAATGACAATTTTACTGTGATGGAGAGGAACGACAATTACATTTTTATGGAGAGTCAGAAATTTCTAGAGATTGGTGCGGGGGTGTGGGAAATAATCATCAGAAATTCTGGTGGAACATCCCCCTCGCAATGACATATAACGAATGACGTATAATGTAGGTTGGGTTGAGGAATAAAATCCAACATTTAGATTAGATGGCAATCTTATCTAATGACAGATAATTTAGGTTGAGTTGATAAAGGAAACCTAACTTTTCTTAAACTTTTTGAGCATAGGAAAAATTTCAAATTAGAAGGAAAAAAATTATGGTTTTACATTTACTTCCCGCAGTTGTTAGCGGAGGTGTTATGGCATGGAATGGAATAGTAAATGCTTTTAATGGTGCCTCTGGTAGAACAATGCAAAAAAATTTAGAAGGGCAACGACTAACTCATCAAAAAGAATTACAAGAAAAACAAATAGCTGCTCAACTTCAGCTTGAATATATGCGTACTACGTCTCAGATTAAGTTGCAGCAGAATAATCAAGCGTTTCAACTAGACTTACAACAAAATAATCAAGCGTTTCAGGCAGAGATAGAACATCAACGTTTTGCTGCTCAAGCAAAGTTACAACGAAATAATCAAGCATTTCAAAGAGAGTTAGAAACTCAACGTTTTGCTCATCAACAAGAATTACAAGAAAGACAAATCTCTGCACAATTTGACCTGGAAACTTATCGTCAAAAGTTCCAAGCTAAAATCGTCGCATACCAATGCCAAGAAAATCGGAAACTTCAAGAATTTATCAAAGCAGTAGATATGCAAATAGCTAAAAGTAATCAAGAGTTTCAAGCATGGCTATTTCAACAACAAAAACAACTACAAATAGAACTTGCTCAATATAACCGAGAAACTCAATTTTTTATCGCAGCATATCAACGAGAAGCTGCCCTAGAAATGAAAGAATTAGAAAACTGGCCGATCAAAAATTCTGTCCGGCAAATGCTCGAATCTCATCTCGGCAGAAATCCTGTTCCCATACAAATAATACCCGCACCTCCAAAAATAAACTATGACCGTTTTGAACATCTAAATAAAACTTCTAAATCAGGATTTCCTGAAGTAGAAAAACGTCTTTCCCAACACTTGCGAAATTTTCTTGAAAAATACTATCCTCTAGAAAACGAACAACGACCTACAAAACTAATAGACTACGGTTGGGAGAGTAGTCGTTTTGCTGGAGGTAGCGCGGTTACAACTATATTTAGTCGCTTAAAATCTGAACCAATAATATTACTGGAATCTGAAGTAGATGGAGATTTGATTAATATCCGAGTTGCTTATTGGAGTGGCGGAGAAGAAATTTATCCTTTCTACAAAACTATAATTTCTCATTTGCATTATCCGAAAGTTCTCTATGAATTTGCTATTCAACGTGCCTTACATTGGGAAACGAATGTTAAACAAAAACTCTTGGCGAAAGGCATGAGTGAACAAGAAATAAATCAAGAATATGGAGGTGATAATCTTTTAAATTTGCAGATTTACAGAAAGTCTGAGCAAGACAAATTAGCTGGAATAGAATTTGAACGTCACTACAAAACTAATAGCGAAGACTTTGGCAAATTCTCGGCTTTGTTAGGAGCATATCATAATATTATTGCTGCCCTATTTACTGACATCCATTACTTAATTCACACTAACTTATTGCCGAGGTTGCCAGAATTATTGCCGGAGTTAGAAACGGAATTTTCTGTAGATAAACGTCTGGCAGATGACCTGTTTCAAATGGTAGTTGAAAGTTATATTGGCAGTCTCAGAGCTATGGCAAAAGACCGTTCGGAATTAGTACCTGAATTTGCTGCGGATATTGCCTTTGGTTTGACTGGTTTATCTAATTCTTCTTTTGCAGAACAAATGTTAGATTTTGCCTTGGAGTCTTGGCTAAATTCTCGTTATCTTTCTGTGGAGAATGGCAAGGAAAAGTTTGATATGGTGGCTTAAAATTTACTGCCTCTGGATCGGGAATTTGTGATTAAGGTTAATCGCTGTTTGGTTGGTTTGGGTAAGGAGAAAAAGTTGAGTGTCATAAATTCTTGTTATCATCGGGCAATTAAGAAATTTAATCTGAAAAAATATCAGGAGGCGATTATTGATTTTGGCTACGTTATTGATTTGAATTCTGAATTTGTCGATGGTTATTATCGGCGAGGTTTGACTTATATTCGGTTGGAAAGATACCGAGAAGCGGTTGAAGATTTGAGTATGGTTATAGGGTTAGATGCTACTCACGCTCAGGCATATAATTGTCGGGGTTATGCCTACTTTAAATTAGGAGAATATCAGCAGGCGGTTGATGATTATAACCGGGCAATAAATTTGGGTTTGAATGAGGCGGTGAAAAATCGAGATGTTGCTCTGGGTGTTTGGCAGGAAATTCAACGTCAAGAGGAGGCAAAAAGGCAGGAAGAAAGGGAAAGGCAAGAAGAGGAAAAAAGGCGGCGGGAGTTGCAAGGGGAACTCTTTACTTTTGAGGTAGTTACTGTTAACAACTCTGGGAAAATTATTAATCGTGTCGAGGGAAGTGCTAGGCAAAAAATCGCAGACTTGGGTAATGGAATTAAATTAGAAATGGTTTATATTCCTGGGGGAAGTTTTCTCATGGGTTCGCCAGAAAATGAGGCGCAAAAAGAAAGTGATGAAAGTCCGCAACATCAAGTTACTCTCCAACCTTTTTATATGAGTAAATATCCTATTACTCAAAACCAGTACCAAGCCATTATGGGAAATAACCCTTCTAAATTTCAAGGAGGAAGTCGCCCAGTAGAAAATGTAAGCTGGCATAACGCCACAGAGTTTTGTGGAAAGCTATCTGAGAAAACTGGGAAAATTTACACTTTGCCTAGTGAGAGTCAGTGGGAATATGCTTGTCGTGCCGGGACGACTACTCCTTTCTATTTTGGAGAAACTATAACGTCTGAGTTAGTTAACTATGAAAATCAAATAGGACAAACAACAGATGTAGGAAGTTTTCCTCCCAATACCTTTGGTTTATACGATATCCACGGGAATGTCTGGGAATGGTGTCTAGATGTTTGGCACGGTGATTATAATGGAGCGCCTACCGACGGAAGTGCTTGGGAAACTGCGGGAGATAATAGTAAGCGACTGCTCCGTGGCGGTTCCTGGGGCAACAATTCTAGGAATTGCCGTTGTGCTAGGCGTAACAACAACCTTCTGAGCTTCCACCTCTTCTATGTGGGTTTTCGGATTGTCTCGTCTGTCTCTCGTTCCTAGGATTCTTCCACTTTATTCTTTTCCCCTTTTCCCTTGGGGGCGGGTTCATCTGATTCAATGTTGAGACTAATTAACTTAACGTGGAACCCGCCCCTACGATATTTTCCCACTTGTCATGGCAAGGAATGTTTGTGAAGCATTCCATCGGAAAGCCATCCCAAAATTCTAGAGATTGCTTTTGGTAGTAGTGGAAAATTATGGTGGTCTATTGTAATTATTTTGGTCAAGGCAACAGTCGGAGCATCTTGCTCCCTTGCTAGGGGTTTTTCATCAAATTCTGGAGATTGCTTCGGGGGTATTTTTGGTAGAGCGTGAGAAATAATGGTGAAATATTCCCCCTCGCAATGACAGTAAAGTTTTCATTGCGAGGGGATGGGAAAAAACTTAGCTTTGGGTTTTCTATATTAATGCCCCGAAGCAATCTCTATCCAAACTGACACCTGACTTTAAAGTAGGTTGGGTTGAGGAACGAAACCCAGCATTAGCCACTTAAATATATATATAGATATAAACTTCTTACTTTCGCTTACCACAAAACAGACAATCTATCAAACTACCATAACGGGAAGGGAGAAAAATTAGTCATTCATGGCATAAAAAATCAACAAAATTTCCTCTCAAAACAACGATATAATGAGCATTTCCAGCTTTAAAATCTAATTAAGCAATAACAATCCTTTGGATAATACTCTCTTTGAGAATATCACAAAATTGAGGAAAAAAGCTGAAAATATTGAAACCTCGTTAACCAAATCAGGCAAAATTTTCCCTGATTTGTTATCAACCTCTGACAAAATTTTAAATTTTCAAACTAAAAACCACAAACCTATAACAAAAACTTAGAAGTATAGCGTTGGCGGAGCCTAGCGGCAGCTATATCGCCTCTCAGAAAACCAGGCAATAATCATTTTATGAAGCACTCCAAAAAAGTATCGCCTCTCAGACAACAATCAAAATCAAACATTCTCTGAAGCACTCCAAAAAAACGGCGCGTCGAAAAAAGCATCGCTTTCCAGACAACCAGTAAAAGTAGGTTGGGTTGAGGAACGAAACCCAACATTAGCCACTTCTATATATGATAGATATAAACTTCTTACTTTCGCTTACCACAAAACAGACAATCTATCAAACTGCCATAACAGGAAGGGAGAAAAATTAGTGTATCGGTCTAGTAGAGTGCGTTTCCCTGCGGGACATGAAAATGAAGTATAACACATCGTTTATTCTAGCCTATTGCACTGTTTCAGCTAAAATAGTGCATTAGATTTGTCATTGTAGCTAGAGAAAGTTATTTCTTAAAAATTTGCTATTATAACATTGAAGATGAAACATTCCACTACTGGACTTACTACTCAACGATGGGTTACAGCGCAATATAATATCTAACACCTTTGAAAAACCTAGGCAATCCTAGACATTTTTAGGAATTGTCTCTCAAAGGTTGCAGATCAAGTCTTAACTGACTACGTTGGCAGGTCACGACCACCATAAGTGAACTCCAGCTTATGTGTTGGTCGCTCTAAATTAAGGACAGCGTTTAATAGCGCCAATCGGAAGTAGGTTTGATACCGATAGTGTTTAGAGCATGAATAAGCCTGGCCAACATGATCGAGGAACACTTTACTGAACAGGAATAGACACCACAATGTCTAATACCAATTACGTTTTCGTCATAGATACAAACAAAAAACCATTGCAACCTTGCAAGCCTTCTGTTGCTCGTAGGTTGTTAAATTCGGGTCTAGCTGCTGTCTGGCGACGCTTTCCGTTTACTTTGATTCTCAAAAAAGCTGTTGAAACAGTTGCAAAAACAACTTTAACCCTCAAGATTGACCCAGGCTCAAAATTTACAGGGATGGCTTTATTAGAAGGAAACAAGGTGATATGGATGCTAGAAATCCAACATCGAGGTTCCCTAATCTCAGAAAAACTCTCCAAGCGTTCTCAAAGAAGGAGAGCTAGAAGGACAAAAAACCTCAGATACCGTAAACCAGGATTACCTAACAAAAAGAAGCCCACTGGTTGGTTAGCGCCCTCTCTAATCCACAGAGTTGAAACTACTATGACTTGGGTCAAACGATTAATTAAGTTTTGTCCGATTGAGTCAATCTCAATGGAACTGGTTCGCTTTGATACTCAATTGATACAAAATCCAGAAATTTCTGGTACTGAGTATCAACAAGGAGAATTGGCGGGTTATGAATTGAGAGAGTATCTACTGGAAAAATGGCATCGAAAATGTGCTTATTGTGGAAAAACAGACACACCTCTGCAGGTTGAACATATCTACCCAAAGTCAAAAGGAGGTTCAGACCGCGCTAGCAACCTAACTTTAGCCTGTACCAAGTGCAATCAAGCAAAAGGTAATCAAGATGTCAAAGATTTTTTGTCTGGTCAACCCGAGTTATTAAAGCGAATAGGCAATCAAGCCAAAGCACCTTTAAAAGATGCAGCAGCAGTTAACTCTACTAAGTGGAAATTGTTTAACACTCTCAAAACAATGGGATTAGAAGTTGAGACAGCTAGTGGAGGTCGGACTAAATTTAACCGCATCAAACAGGAACTACCAAAAGCGCACTGCATAGATGCAGCTTGTGTAGGTGTTGTTGACAAGTTAAATTTCCAAACCAGACAGGCAATATTAGCAATTTGCAAGGGCCAAGGGGGTAGGCAAAAAGCTGCGGTAAATAAATACGGCTATCCCATAAGATACAACCCACTCAAACCAATCAAAGGTTGGAATAGTGGAGATTTAGCATTGAATATTGAAACTGGACAAGTTGGTAGAGTTAATCCTCGATCAAAATCGAATAGTTTTAACTTTACAGTACCAGGACAAAAAGCAAAAAGTGTTCATGTGAGCAAATTAAAGGTTGTACATAAAAAAGACGGTTATACCTATACATTTTGTCCACATTTGTGCATAAATGTCGAAGAAAATGCTGTCTAAAACTTAACAGTTCAACCGTAGTTTGTAGTAAGCGCAATTTCCCACCCTACTAAACTGACTTTGACCTTTATTAATAAAAGTTAAAATTTATTTTTTTGGAGGTAAACATCAAGAGAAGTAGTTGAGAGCCTTTTCTCCACGTCTTTTTTGCATCGTGGAGAAAAGGCGTTTCATGTCGCGTAGCGAAACTCAGGTTTTAACCTGAGTGCAAGTTAAACAACGCAAAGTTTATTAGACCGACGAATTAGTTTAACTTTCTTGGGAGAAAATTGTCCTATTCGCTTCCAATTTACATCGTAAACGCTGATATTTTTGGCTTTGGCATCAGCAAAACCCCCAACCCATCCAATGTAAGTTTTTCCAGCTTTTTCTGCAATTACTTTATCGCCATAACGAACGTAAAAAGGAGTAATTGTCCCTCCTTTGCGCTTGTGGATACCGCCTTTTTCTGCATTATCAAAGTGCAAGGCACGGCGGAAATAAGCAGGTCTAGTTATTACTCTAAAAACAGATTGAGTTATGTTAACAGAGCCTTTCCAGGTATAGATATCTTTATTCATTCTTGGGATTATTCCAAATCGAATAAATTCAGTTGCAGCCAAAGCTATACCATCTACTGCATGGGATTCGGGGGTTTGAGCTTTTTTATCTTGGATTTTGGTCAACCCTAAATACTTGCGAATTTGACTTGTTCCATTACCGTTTTTTTGCCAGCCATAGATAGTTTTAACTGGTGCAATAGATTTAAGCTTTTCTACACAAAAATATTGCCCCGCCATCACAGGAGAAAATCCTTTACCAGAGCGCGCTCCTTTTCTACCACTGGTTAAATCTACATCAGCTTTAACCAGTTCATAAACAATTTTGCTAATAGGGAAAACTTTAGAAAGTTCAGTAATCACTCTAATTTCCATTTCCCTAGATGCTCGAATAGATGGAGATAATTTACCTTTTTTGGTGCGATTATCAAATCGCTTTTGCCGATGGGCACGTTGGTTAAAAGGTACTTTTCGGTTAATTCTTCGCCCCCGTCGCGCCCGACGTTGTAATGCTCGACCTCTGACATTTTTAATTATTTTGCCTTGTTTAATAACAGCAGAGCCAAGCCGTTCTTTTACACGGTCAAACGGCAAAACCAAATGTGCAGTATAGAGAGTTAACTTTGCAGACTGAACCGCAATTCCTGCATATTTTTTCCCAGGGTCGCAACCAACTGTGATTTTTTGAGTTTCACGACCTGATGGTTCGGCAACTAATCGGACATAATACAAACCTGCATCGTTCCAATGTTCAGTTGCCTTTCCTTGTTTTACCCAACGACGTACCCGTGATGCCTTTGTCGGCATTGCAGGTGAGCCATCAGGATTTTGAACTGGTACTCTAATCATGGAGATAATCCTATTAGAAATAGTTGTGAGTCCCGTCTACTACCAAAAACGTTGTGTCCTGCAATTACGCAGTGCTTCCACCCAAGGAAACCAACAAATAGTCCAGGCTAGGGAAATACCTAGAGGTGTTATCGTTTTTGGCTTATTAGTCTAGCCAACTCTTAGTTAGACGTTGGGCCGTCCAAGCTGCGTGGCTTCAGCCCGCAGAAGTTGATAATATCACCTAGCTTAATTTCACAAAAAATAGGGGATTATCTCAATAATACATCTAAAAAGATAAGCCTTAACAAAATACTAAATAAAGTCTTATAAATTGATAGTATCTGCAATAGGAAGTAGTAAAATTAACTGTAGGTTATATTACATTAAATATAAAAATTCTCTACCCAAAATTAGGTTGACAAAAAAGATAATATGTGGAAAAATTATTAAATATTTTAACTTTCAAGAGGAAGGGGATCTACGAATTATTGATTAAATAAGTTATTTTACTGACTTCAATTAATTTTTCCCCGGATTAAGAAGTGTAAAAGAAGTAGAAGGAGTTATACTTAGCTAAAAAACTTATCTAAGTATTAATTACTATCAACTAGAAATGTTTTTCTCTTTGAAAATTATCCCATAATATACCTATGATTTTTAGAGTGATTTTAATCACATTAAAATCCGATAAGGGGTCACATACTCTAGAGGAAAAATAGAACATCATAGGAATAGGTAAGAGAAGTGAAGCCAAAGGATAACTTTTCTCTCCATTAAAACAATTAACTCTAATTTATTTTTGAAAAATTATGTACAGCCCTCTAATTAAAAAAGTTATAGCTAAAGCTTGTAATATTAGTATTGACGAATGTGTAGAAGTTCAGAGATTAAAACTAGAAGTTCAAAGATTAACTCAGGAAAATCAAGAACTAACAGTACAAGCACAACAATATCAACAAGAAAATCAAGAACTACAAAAAAAACTAACCCAACTAAGGATGCAGTTAGCAACTCTTTCAGAAAACTCTTCTACTTTAACAACTCCATTATCTGCTAATTTAAAATCTTCAAAAGAATCATCAACCACCGTTGTTTTAGTTAATTCTCCGAGCGAACAACTAGAAGTAGATCGAGGTAAACCTGTAGAATTACTAAATCAATTACCTAACGGTATGTGGCATATTAAAGTCAACTCAGGAGTTCAAGTCATTGTGAAACCAGAAGAACTCAAAGTTTTAGCATAGTATTTATCACTTTCTATTAGTTGATACGATTATTTATCAACTTGTCAGTTAGTAAAAATTAAGGTGGTTATTCAAGGATAATTATATATAGCAATTCCCATACTGCTAAGGTACAAAATTCGTAATTTTTAGGGAATAGAGAAAAGGGATAGGGAATAGAATAGAAATAAAGATAGGTGTACCTTGTTAGTCTGAGAGACCCTATATCTCAGCAACTAAATTTTAAATTTAAATCCCATCCCTATTTATGGGCAAATAATTGAAAAAATGGGATGGGTAGTTTCAGTTATCAGTTATCAGTTATCAGTTATCAGTACCTCTGGATGAACCCAGGGCGTTGCTGATTGGTAATGATTTTTAGATTAAGTAAAACACGAAAAAAGTATATTTTACAATGTTACCTTCAGCTATTGACCATTACATTTCAGCAACACCAACCCAGAGGCTTAAAATAAGGAAATTAATTTTTCTCATCCCCTTAAAACCCTTAAAAGGAGAGGCAAGAGACCTGATTTTTTAGTAACTCGGAAATAAAGTCAGTAGTCAAAAGTTGTTCTTGTAAAGGCGCTTTTGAGAACCTTCCCGAAATATTTCCCCTTCAAAGGCGGGGTTTTCAACCCAATTATCCAAATTATTTTGATTAATAAAAAAGGTAGATAAAAAAGGTAAATAAAAAATGCTCGACTTAATTGAGTCGAACATTTCTCATCCTGAACTTCACTTCCTAAAAACCAATCAAACTAATTTTTTGCAGACAAAGAAACATCTACTTTATTTGCCACTGAATTAGTTTCAACAGTTTGAACTAAAGCCGAATGTAACATGGGAGTTTTAGCAATAGAATTATTAGCTAAAGTAAACAAAGGATTAGATAAAATTCCAGCTAAAGAAGTTGCCAAAACTGACACAATTAATCCTACTTGTAAAGGACGCATACCAGGAAGGTTCCAACGAATAGGAGGATAATTTTTGATAACATCCGACATCTCTTGTGGTTCTTTTACTACCATCATTTTTACCACACGAATGTAATAGTAAATAGAAGCCACACTGGTAATTAATCCTAACAAAACTAACCAATATAATCCAGCTTGCCAACCTGCCCAAAACAGGTAAATTTTACCGAAGAAACCTGCAAGTGGAGGAATACCACCTAAAGACAACAAACAAAGACTCAACCCCAATGTTAAAAGTGGGTCTTTTTGGTATAACCCTGCATATTCGCTAATTTGGTCTGTACCTGTACGTAGAGAAAATAGAATCACACAGGTAAAACCACCCAAGTTCATAAATAGGTAAATTAGCAGATAGAATATCATGCTAGCGTAACCAGCTTCAGTATTGGCCAAAAGACCAATCATTACAAAACCAGCTTGTCCAATAGATGAGTAAGCAAGTAGACGTTTCATGCTAGTTTGAGCAAGAGCAACTACATTACCCAATACCATACTCAGAATAGCTAAGGCCGTAAATACAAAATGCCACTGTTCCGAAACTAATGGGAAAGCTGTGACTAAAAGACGAATAGCTAGAGCAAAACCTGCTGCTTTAGAACCAACTGAAAGAAAGGCTACCACTGGAGTAGGAGAACCTTCATAAACATCTGGAGTCCATTGGTGAAAAGGAACGGCAGAAATTTTGAAAGAAATACCTGCAATAGCAAATACTAAGGCAATGACTAGAGCTAGGGAAACTCCACCACCAGAACCATTCGCCATACTAGAGGCGATCGCTGTTAACCGAGTTTCTCCACCAGACAAACCATAGAGTAGAGAAATGCCATAGAGAAAAACGGCGGAACTAGCAGCTCCAATGAGTAAATATTTTAATGCTGCTTCATTGGAACGAGGGTCACGTTTTGTATAACCTGTTAATAAATAAGAGGAGATACTCAGAGTTTCGAGAGAGACAAAAATCATTACTAACTCATCTGCTCCAGAAAGAAACATTGCCCCCAAAGTAGCAGTGAGTAGAATGCAAATAAATTCTCCTAGTGGAGTACCTGTTTGTTCTATATATGCAATCGACATCAATATAGTAGTAATTGCACATAGAGCAATAATGCCTCTAAATATAACACTAAGGGCATCAGCATTAAAGCCTCCTAAAAAGCCAATGGTATTTGTACTGTCCCATTGAGTATATAAGGCCACAATTGCTCCGAAGAGACCAAAAATGGCTGCATAAGGAGTCCATTTAGTAGAACTACGCCCCACTATTAGGTCTCCGACGAGAACTACCAGCAGGGTAATAATAACTATTCCTTCTGGAAGAATAGTGCCTGCATTAAGTTGGGCTGCAATGGTAGAGAAATCTATCATTTTAGATAATTTGAAATTTTCGTGTAATTAAGAATTTTGGCTAATTCATAATGCTTTACAGTAGAGGATTGTAACGTGTATCTAGAGATTTTTTGGTTTTTTATTAGGTAATGATCGTTAATCAGTGCCTGGCCAATTTTATTTTCTGGAGAAAAGCTATTGAATCTAGTGGAGTTTCTCAGAATTTTTCTTGAGGTGGAAAATGATGGGGAAATCTCTATGTATTGACTCTGAGAGGACAAGAGTCAGTCGGCGTTTTAAAAAATTTACTTGCTGCGATTATTTTACGTTGAATGTTGCCTATCTACTTGGCAAAGTGTCATTTCAGTTATTAGTTATCAGTATCTATAACTCCTGAAGTAATACTGGGAAATATTTGTGTTTTCTGGCGTTGCTGAACCTTGGGATAAATCTTTGTAGCTGGACTTTGGGAAAAAACAGGTTAAAAATAAGGTTAAACCCTTATACAGCAATATTTTTACCTGAGATTAGACGTTTTCTTGATATATCTAGGTTTTTCTGCGGAATGCGGAGCAAACAGCTATTTTAAGCAAGTTCAGGTATTTCCCTTGCCAATACTGGGTTTGAAGCCATTTTCAGTGTAAAAAATCCCAAAGTCCAATTACTTCATAAACTCTAAAACTATAATTCCAATGC
Organism: Okeania sp. SIO3I5; assembly: GCF_010672085.1. Taxonomy (GTDB): domain Bacteria; phylum Cyanobacteriota; class Cyanobacteriia; order Cyanobacteriales; family Microcoleaceae; genus Trichodesmium. The sequence goes on along the minus strand of NZ_JAAHHT010000028.1, from coordinate 47,924 downwards.
ACACTCCCCACACTCCTCACACCTCCCACACCTCCCACACCTCCCACACTCCCCACACTTCCCATATTTCCTTTCCAAATCATTTCTTAATAAAATTTAAACTAATTACTTTAGGTTGAATATAGGTATTTATAAAAATCTCCGATATTTGCTCAAAAATATTTCTTAATAATAGGCTTTTAATCAAGTAAACCCAGAATTTTAAAAGTACAAATTAAGATTCAAACTAGATAAAAACAATATAAATAAAGATTATTATACATTTGTAATGCTTTCTTATAGAGATAATTTTCCAGTTACTTTTTGTAGATTTTTTTTGATAATTTCTACAAATATAGGAAGTTTAGCGTATTTCAATATTATGTACTGTTTGGATATTCGCTGATAAAAATTGTTCGTTTTGAACACCTAAACTGGTTGATGTTTGCTATGCGTGCTAAATTAAAAATGTAAGCAATACAATAAAAGAGATAAAAAAATGTCCATAATGAACAGAAATACCCCAAAAAGCCTAGTTAAGTTGAACGAAGTTCATCGAGCCAATATAGAAAAAAGATTGGCTCATCGCCTGGAAGCAGCTAGAGCCAAAGGAAATCAAAACTTAGTAAAAATCTTGGAAGCAGAAAGACAATTACTAAACTAAAATCAGTACTCTTGAATATGAAATTTAGCTAATAGTAATTTTCCCTAATGTTTATTAGTTGCATTAAAACCCGGTCTCGTTTAGAGACCGGGTTTTATATATCAAGACTTAAATATCCTAGAATTGATGTTTTATTGTGGAGCTTGGCTTAATATTTTTATTTATAAGTATTAGACATCTCCAATAATAAAAACAGAAAATCAATGATCGTACAGAAATAATCAATTATTTCTCCCTACTCCCTCTTTGGGTGGAGATTTCTATATTCAGTTAGAGTCAAAGTTTAACTTCTGATTTCTGACTTATTACTTGTCACGAAATTTCCCTAACTATTGGTTGCCCATCCTGAATTTCTCCTACTAAAATTACATCTGCAACCCCTACAAATAAACCATTTTCCAAAACGCCAGGAATATTATTTAAACTTTTTTCTAGCTCGGCGGGATTATCAATAAAATCATATTTAACATCAACAACCAGATTACCTTCATCAGTCACTACAGGTCCAGCTTTCTTCACCCCCATCCGTAATTCTGGTTTACCCCCCAGTTTTTCGATCGCCCGCATCACAGGAGTTATTGCCATAGGTATAACTTCTACTGGCAATAAAAAGGTAGAACCCAATTTATCCACTAATTTAGAACTATCTACTACTACAATAAACTGTTCTGCTAAACAGTCCACAATTTTGTTAAACTAAGCCAGGCAAGTTACCCTACCCGACTCGTCTTCAGAACCGTGCGTGAGACTTTCACCTCACACGGCTCCTCTCCTAAACGTCCCTTGTCATGGGTACATCCTTGCCTTAATTAATAATTAATAATTAATAATTAATAATTAAAAACAAATTAATTGTTCATTATTAATTGTTCATTATTCATTATTGAAAGGCAGTTTTTGTATCGTGGCAATGTCGGTGCAACAATTGTTTATTCTTATATGTGTTGTCACCACCTTTAGACCTTGGTTTTATATGGTCAACTTCCATAAGGTCAGACGGACTAAAGGTTAGCCCACAAAATGCGCATTTATTCTTTTGCCGTTTTAACAGCATTGTGACTTCTTTCCTTACGCCTGGGTGTTTGCCGATTCTGCTACTCCAATAAGTCCAATCGCCATCATAAGGGGATTTAACACCTTTAACTTTTATGTGCCTAATAATAGGCACATCTGAGTGCAGGTTAAGTATATACTCGCCGTCATTAAGTACCCAATTTCTGGTTTCTTTGCAACGAGGGAAATACTTATCTTTAACCCATTCAGCAGATTTCTTTGGGTGTCTTCTACTTGCCCATCCCCATAGTCTTTTCAGTAAAAGCATATTCATTTTACTGAATATTTCTTTACTGACCACAGTTGAGAAATAGTTAGCCCATCCCCTAATTACCGGATTTAATTTAGCTATTAAAGCTTTAGTGGTAGAGGTTTTAAGCTTGTCACACATATCCGCCAGTTTCCGATAGTGAGTTTTTATACTCTTGGAGGATGGTTTAATCAACGTTTTAAACCCTTGTTCGGTTGACTTAACTTTAAATTGCCTAATTGTAAATCCTAAGAAGTCAAATCCTGGTTTATTCCCTTCGTACTCTTCCAAGGTGTGGACAATTTTGGTTTTTTCTGGTTTTAGTTCTAATCCTACCTGGTTTAACCATTCCTGTATCACAGCTTTTGCTTGTAGCACTACTTTGATGTCTTTGTGTAGGATAACAAAGTCATCAGCATAGCGTATTAAGGATAATGCTGTTTTATTATCTCGCTTTCTTCCTGGTAAAGATTCAGCAAGTTGATTTAAGCATTTTTCCATACCATGTAAGGCGATGTTTGCTAGTAAGGGTGATATCACCCCGGACTGTGGCGTTCCTCCCACAGTGTTTGAGAATTGTTTATTGTCAAATACCCCAGATTTTAACCATTGTTTGATTAATCGTCTGTAAGGTGATTGACCAATTTTTCCCAACAGTGCATCGTGGTTAATTCGGTCAAAACATTTGGATATGTCAGCATCTAATACATATTTTGGTTTATGGTTGATGCTTATATGGATTGCCTCTATGGCATCGTATGTTGACCGTCCTGGTCTAAAACCATAGCTATTAGGTTCAAAGTGTGCCTCCCACTCTGGTTCCATACCTAACTTCACCAAGGCTTGTAACGCTCGGTCGTACATTGTAGGAATGCCTAACGGGCGTTTTTCGTCTTTCCCTGGTTTTGGTATCCAGACTCTACGGGTCGGGCTTGCTTTGAGGTAACGTGAATTTAATAGACTTACCAAGTTAAATCTCTGCATAGAAGGAAGATTTTTAATACCATCTATTCCAGCAGTTTTCTTACCTTGATTATCCTGAGTCACACGCCTAACAGCTAGCAACCTAGCGTAATAACTTTTGGTCAGAAGTCTTTGGTATTTACGCATCTTGCGGATTTCGCCACGGCTGGATGCTCTGTAAATTAATTTTTGCAACTTAAATACAAATTTTTCTACCTTCTTCCAGTTAATATCTCTCCATTTAAGATTTGGATTGATACATACTGGGTCTGGTATATCGTTTGTATCCCATGCCACGCTTAAAAATGGTTTAGGGTTTCCTAAACGTCTTTTTAGTGTCTTAGCTTTATTCATCGCTAATTATTACTTTACATTACGTCTAACAGTGGGTACGTCAGCAATGAATAATGAATAATGAACAATGAATAATTATTAGAGTTTAGGAAAAACTAAGCAATTCAGATACTGAATATTTACTCTTATTCGTCCGCTCTTAATTATTAATTATTAATTATTAATTAGTATGCTTCTTACCCAATCCTACTCTCCCTAAGACCTACAACATGAGTGTAGATTGACCTTGAATGGCTTCCTAAGTTATCGACCTATATTCTTAGGTGTCTTAGAGAGGTTTCCTCGTTCCCTTATTCCTTTATTACGACTGATTTAGTGAGGCAAAATCTCCCGGAGGGTTCGGTATGATTGCTGACAATCTCCGCGAGATAAGATTGTCCATTGACCCCCTGACTTTCGTCCTACATCCCATAGCTACCTTTGGGATGGTTCCATATCACGAGAGTTTGATTACTTCCTGTTCGTCCACTTGTCAGCCTCTGCTTGCGGTATCGTTCCTAGGTAACTGGTATTTTCCCGCTTTTAGGCCAGCTTCGGAGATTGATGTTCAGTCTCTACTCCGTGGCCTATGCTGTTAACCCAACAACAGGGCAGATGGAATTTCACCACCAAGGCAATAAGAGTTATTCACAAGTCGAGGTTTTCCTCATGTATTGACTTGGAACGGCCATTTATACCTAGTCTCCTAGTTTAGTGGCCAACGAGTCGCACCTCTCGAGTATGAGCAGCTCCACCACCCTTAATCAGATTTTTCTGTGGGTCAACTTCATCGGCACCATCAATGGCAATATCCATGTGGTCAACTTCATCAAGAGTTGTTAATGGTACACCATATTTTTTAGCTAATACATTTGACTGGAAGGACGTGGGGATACCTTTAATATCTTTAAGTTGTCCACTTTGGAGACGTTCCCCCAAAAATTGAATCATGTAGGCAGCGGTTGAACCGGTGCCTAACCCTACTATCATTCCAGATTTTATTCGGTCAGCAGCAGCTTTACCGACTTGCTGTTTCATTAACTTAGTGGGGTCTTGTTCTGTTATCATACCTTCAATACTCCAGATCGAATTATCAGCATTATCTAACTTACCTATACTAATTGGTAGGTTAAAGTCAAGTATGCTTTTTTCTCTATTGCTACAAATACCATGATAATTGAATGGCTACAATTCAAGATTGAGGAGAATTTAAAAGCAGAATTTATCTAAAAGGATCGAGAAATTTGGACATCTTTTCTGGCTTTACAAATGGGTTTTTTAAAAAAAGAAGTATGGCTTGATAGGTACAGAGGTCATTTCAGTTATCAGTTATCAGTTATCAGTACCTCTGACTAAAGTATTGGGATTGAAATACTGAGTTGAATATTTTTTTCATCTCCTTAAAAGGGAAGGCTTTGAACTTTATTTTTTGGTAATGAAGTTATCATCATATGAATCTAAGTTTAGGGAAGCAGTTGGGATGGGAAATTACTCCTTGTTAGAGTCTAGAGAATATGAAGTTAACGCTACGTACCCACACGGCCCACATTTGCTTTCAGTGTAGAGTTTTAATGTTTTTAGAATTACAAAACCGTAAGCATTCATCCTGAAGCTATTAGCTATCAGCTATTATTTTTGGTATAGGTTTAAAGCTATATTAATTGAACTAGAATAAAATCTTACTACAAAAGTTGTTAAAATCTATATTTATCTAAAACTACCTCCCATTATTAAAAAGCTGAGAGCTGACCGCTAATAGCTGAATGCTTACACAAAACACAGCTCAAAATATCCTAAAAATTCTTTTTTTAGGGAATAGGGAATAGGGGGATAAAATTGTTGATTTCAGAACTTGAATTAATTTAATTAAAACTTTTGCAAGAGTTCTATTCTTATTACCAAAATCAACAAAAAATTAGGTGCAGTCTCAAGTATTACCGCTATCAGGGTTTGCAAAGAAAATGTTAGCTGAAAATTATTTCAATACAGCCAATCAATTGAAAGATTCTGGACAACTTTATACGGCGATGGTTGCTTATCAAAAAGCTTTGAGTATTAAATCAGATTATGTGGAAGCTTACAAGAAGTTAGCTGAAGTATATTTGATGCAAGGAAATTTTGATGCAGCGATTTCCGCTTGCCAAGAAGCAGTTAAAATTCAGCCAAATTTTGCTTCTGCTTATTTGACTTTAGGGAATATTTTTCAAAGTCAGAATTTATTTGAACAGGCAATTAATACTTATCATCAGGCGTTAAAAGTTCAGCCAAGTTTTGCAGAAGTTTATGCTAATCTTGGCAGTGTTTATTATAAACAGAGGAAGTTTAATTTAGCTATTTTAAATTATCAGAAAGCCTTGGAGATTAATCCAAAGTTGACATCTGTACAATTGATGTTAGGAAATGTATTTGCTTATATAGGGGAATTTGATCGAGCGGTTTATTGTTATCAAAAGTTGCTCCAAATTCAACCAGAAGCTCCTAAAGTTTATTTCAAGTTGGCAGAGGTATTTGCTCTGTATACAAATCTTGAATCTGCTCTTGATTATTATCAAAAATCTTTGTCTATTCAACCAAATTATCGGGAAGCTTTTGACAAATTATATAAGTTACTAAAACCAGAAACTACTGAGGAGGAATTGGAGGTATTATTCGCTAAATGGCAAAAATTCGCACGGGAGAATAATCAGAATATAAAGGAATACATTGATTCAGTAATTCCGCAAAAATCAACGAATTTTATAGAGAAGGAAAATTTTACAGGAGAACAAAATAGGGGAGCTATTATTTCTGATAGAGAATATGGGATTCAACCTGCTACTTTCAATTTGATTTCCGAGCAAAAAGTAGAGAGTTTTGAGAATGTTTCTGATAATTTACCTGACCCAGATTCAGGAGAAGTAAATCTGGAAAAAACAGATAAAGTTACAACTTTTGAATATCAAGAACCAGAGTTAGAATTTTCCCAAAAAATCTTAAATTTGCCAGCAGCAGATGGAGAAGATGAGATTCAATCTGCTACTTTCAATTTGGTTCCTAACCAAAAAGTCGAGAGTTTTGAGAATATTTCTGATAATTTACCTGACCCAGATTCAGGAGAAGAAAATCTGGAAAAAACAGATAAAGTTACAACTTTTGAATATCAAGAACCAGAGTTAGAATTTTCCCAAAAAATCTTAAATTTGCCAGCAGCAGATGGAGAAGATGAGATTCAATCTGCTACTTTCAATTTGGTT
>NZ_JAAHHT010000028.1:38564-41439 GCF_010672085.1 Okeania sp. SIO3I5 | reverse complement strand
GGAAAAAACAGATAAAGTTACAACTTTTGAATATCAAGAACCAGAGTTAGAATTTTCCCAAAAAATCTTAAATTTGCCAGCAGCAGATGGAGAAGATGAGATTCAATCTGCTACTTTCAATTTGGTTCCTAACCAAAAAGTCGAGAGTTTTGAGAATATTTCTGATAATTTACCTGACCCAGATTCAGGAGAAGTAAATCGGGAAAAAACAGATAAAGTTACAACTTTTGAATATCAAGAACCAGAGTTAGAATTTTCCCAAAAAATCTTAAATTTGCCAGCAGCAGATGGAGAAGATGAGATTCAACCTGCTACTTTCAATTTGGTTCCTAACCAAAAAGTCGAGAGTTTTGAGGATACTTCTGATAATTTACCTGACCCAGATGCAGGAGAAGAAAATCTGGAAAAAATAGATAAAGTTACAACTTTTGAATATCAAGAACCAGAGTCAGAGTTTGCCAAAAAATTATTAAAATTTCCAGCAGCAGAAGCTTATATAAATCAAGCTAATCTTGCCTTAAAACACGGAAATTTAACAACAGCGATCGCCTCTTGTAAACAAGCTTTAAAAGTTCAACCAAATTCTTCTCCATTTTATGTGACTTTAGGAAATGCTTTTTACCAACAAAATAATTTAGAAGCTGCTTTGCGTGCTTATAGTCAGGCATTAGAAATTGAGCCGGAAGTTGCAGAAGTTCAGGGAAATATTGGTAGTGTTTATTTGCAGTTAGGTCAACATAAACAAGCACTTTTTCATTATCAAAAGGCTATTGAATTAAAACCTGGTTTGGCTGGTATTTACTGGAATCTTGGCAAATTATTTCAATATTTAGGAAAGGTTGATGAAGCTCTTGAAGCTTGGGAAAAAGCATTAGAAATTCAACCGGATATAGTCGAGGCAGACTTTCACTTTAAATTAGGAAATACCCTTGTTAAACTGAGTAGAATTAATGATGCAGTTAAGAGTTACAAAAGAGCAATTAATCTGAAACCAAATTATACAGAAGCTTATAGTAATCTAGCTAATATTTTAGGCAAACAAGGAGATAAAGCAACAGCAGCTAATTATTATCACCAAGCACTAAAAATTAATCCAGACTTAAAACATTTACACGAAAAACTAGCTAACAACTTATTGCTCAAAGGTGACTATGACCAAGCAATATTTCATTATCAAGAAGCCATCAAATATAACCCTAATTCCTATGATGCTTATGCCAACTTAGGAACAGCACTTTCTAATAAAGGATTATTAGAATCAGCACTAGAAAAATATCAGAAAGCATTAGAATTTAAACCAAACTGGGCAGAAGTTTACTCTCGCATCGGACATATTATTAAACAAGAAAAAATGGAAGAGGCGATCGCTTTATTTGAAAAAGCTATCGAAGTTAAACCAAAATTTGTCGAAGCTCATCAACAATTATGCGATTTACTTAGTCATACAACTAAACTTGCCGAAGCGAGAAAAGCTGCCGATAATTTCTGTAATTCTTGTGGAGAAATAGCTCCTATTCTTTCGGGAGTTGCCTTTTTATTTTCCTACTTTCAATCAGGAGTTAGTGACGTCGCAAACTCCAAACTTTCAGAAGTAGAAAAAATCTGTTATAAGAGTGCTGAAACTTTTAGCGAACTAGAAATAAAACTACTCTATGAAATTTTCTTATTTGCTGTTCCTCATCTCCGGGATGACTTAGAAGGAAATGCCAATTTTTACAAATTAATTGCCAAACAATATTATCAAAAACGACCCAAAATTTATCAAACTCCAAAAACTCATACTTCTAGTTCTCAAACATTAAAAATAGGATTTATTTCCAAACATTTTCGCCGTCATTCAGTAGGTTGGTGTAGCGAAGCTTTAATCAGAGAATTATCTCAAATTACACCAGACGTTAATCTCTATATTACAGGTCCGTTGAAGAGAGACGATATTACTCAAAGATTTGAACAAATGTCTGTCAATACCTATTGGCCGAAAAAGTATCCTAATGGATTTCCATCTTATGAAGAAATTACCACACAAATATTAGAAGACAAGTTAGATGTAGTAGTAGATTTAGATTCAATGACATTGCCAGTCAATGTTCATATTCTCCATGAAAAACCTGCACCAGTTTGTGTTTCCTGGTTAGGTTTTGATGCACCCTATATTTCTGAAAGTAATTACTTTTTATGTGACTGGTATACCCATCCTCAAGGAAGAGAAAAATATTATCTAGAAAAATTAGTGAGATTGCCAGAAACATCTGTAGCTGTAGGTGGTTTTGATAGTCGTTCGATTGATAGAAATGCGACTAGAAATAGTCTCGGAATTGATTCAAATAAAATGGTTTATTTGTGTATAGCACCGGGGCGAAAAACTAATCCAGAAATGGTACGCGCTCAACTGAAAATTTTGCAACATACTCCAGAAAGTATATTGATTCGGAAAGGTCAGGGAGACGTAGATATGATTTATCAAACCTATCTTAAAGAGTCTGAAAATTTAGGTGTAGACTTTAATCGAATTATGTTTTTAGGGCAAACTCAAACAGAAGAAGAACATCGAGCAATTTATCAGATAGCTGATGTTTTGTTAGATTCTTATCCTTATAATGGTGGTACTCATAATTTAGAAGCTTTATGGTCAAACTTACCGATAATAACTAGAGCAGGGGAACAATATTTATCTCGGATGGGTTACTCATTTTTGCAGAATGTAAATCTGGATGTAGGAGTTGCTTGGAGTTGGGAAGAATATACAGAATGGGGAATTAAATTAGCTCAAGATAATGGTTTAAGAAATTCGGTGCGGGAGCATTTACAAAAGTCAAAAAATCCAGATAATTTAGCGCCTTTGTGGAATCCTAAAAAATTGGCAAAAGAGATGTAT
>NZ_JAAHHT010000028.1:0-38464 GCF_010672085.1 Okeania sp. SIO3I5 | reverse complement strand
ATGGGGAATTAAATTAGCTCAAGATAATGGTTTAAGAAATTCGGTGCGGGAGCATTTACAAAAGTCAAAAAATCCAGATAATTTAGCGCCTTTGTGGAATCCTAAAAAATTGGCAAAAGAGATGTATCAGGTATTTGCTGAACTTTTGGTTTAATCGGATTAGTTCTTTTTCAATTATTGTTTTAGGTATAAATTGCATTCACAATCAAATCTATAAGGGCTAATTAATGAAGTTGAATAATTGAAAATTAATTGAATTATCTGCTAGAATACATAAGTAATTATAACTTATATTCCTTATTCCCTATTCCCTAGAAAATAGGGACATAGAAAAAATTTATAGAGACCGCAATCTCTTGCCAAAAGATTTTGGAAATAGTAGAGAAAGCTATTCTCTAATCATTCTTAGAGGGTGAATCTCAGATGCGCCAAAATACTTTTCTCCCCTATTCCCTATTCCCTATTCCCTATGGGGAATTAAATTAGCTCAAGATAATGGTTTAAGAAATTCGGTGCGGGAGCATTTACAAAAGTCAAAAAATCCAGATAATTTAGCGCCTTTGTGGAATCCTAAAAAATTGGCAAAAGAGATGTATCAGGTATTTGCTGAACTTTTGGTTTAATCGGATTAGTTCTTTTTCAATTATTGTTTTAGGTATGATTTGCATTCACAATCAAATCTCTAAGGGCTAATTAATGAAGTTGAATAATTGAAAATTAATTGAATTATCTGCTAGAATAAATAAGTAATTATAACTTATATTCCTTATTCCCTATTCCCTAGAAAATAGGGAAATAGAAAAAATTTATAGAGACCGCAATCTATTTCCAAAATCTTTTGGAAATAGTAGAGAAAGTTATTCTCTAATCATTCTTAGAGGGTGCATCTCAAATGTGCCAAAATACTTTTTCCCCTATTCCCTATTCCCTATTCCCTATTCCCTCAAATAGAATAAATGCTGAATATCATAGCAGTCAGCAAGGAATTAAAAGTGAGAGATATAAATCAAAGATGTAGCGATCGCTATAATATTGAGGCCATGGCAACTATCCAATCCAATTTAATCTAAATTCACATATCTCCAGAGCGAACTTAAACCCAAGAGGTAAATATGTCAACCAGAGAATTTATTCTGAGATTTATTAAACGCTATCCCTTCAAAATAAGCTGATGAGGCTACAGCAGAAACTTATATGGACGAGCAAGTTTTGGCCAAAGCTTCCTATGAAGCTCGCGGCTTTCTCAATTCAATTATTGGTTCTTTAAGATTGCTGGCAGATGACATTGTAGATACACCCGAGGAGCAAGGAGAACTTACAGAAGAAGCCTATAAATCTGCAGTTTCTTTGTTAAGAACTTTAGAGGTATTTGAAAATAAACTTAAGTAATGTTTAGTGCAAATTGAAGTGGCCTGCTTCTACATCCTGTTTAAATTTATATAGTCTTGTTTCTAGTTCCACTGTCAGTTCTTCAATACGGCGATCGCTACTTAAAGTGGGACTTACTGTTTTAGCAATTTTAGCTAGTTGTTGTGCTGTGCGTTTTTGATTAAACCAGTGAGTAAAAGAAGCACGAATGGCAGAACGACTACCTTTAATACCTTTAATACCACGAATACCATATTGTGGCGCTAAGTCTCTCATTTGCATCAACCAATGAGGTTTATATTCTACCCCTACTGATGCAGACCAATCTTGCCATTTGAATTCTAGGATTCTCTCAGTTGTGTGAATAGGAATCCAGGGAACTCGCAAAGCATCCCCAACAATAGCTCCGTGCATTGCTTCAGTTAATAAAACTTCCGTCTCGGCGATCGCCTTCATTACTTTTTCAATGGGCCAACGGGCATCTATGTACCCAAATCCTATTTCCTCGCAAATACTTCTCCAAGTTTGATCTGCTTGCTTAGATTGAGTAAAATGAGGCATATAGGCAAATTTATGAACTTTTTTACCAGTCGGTTGAAATACCCTCCTAATTAAAGCTGCACCATCTGTTACCGCCACATCTTCGGATAAACCCAAAGCTTTAGCAGATAGAGGACCACGTACACAGTAAATAGTCCAAGAATCATCAATATTAGGAATGCCTTTGTTGTAACCTACCCCACTGCTAAATACAACTATTTTTTTAGCATTTGGTACTCGTTCGTGGATGAGATTGTTCAGTAACGTACCGATGCCGATAAAAGCCGTTTCCTCATTTTGATCCAAGATACCAGGAATTAACTTGTCCCACAACCAGGCGTTGAGTTCGTCCCCAAAATTAATAAGTCCAGGTTTTTTGCTTGGTGGTCTGTAGTGGAAAAATTTCATATTGTTACCAAAACTATAATACTGTAATTGATTCGAGATTTTAGCTAATAGCAGATAGCCATTGTTGAGCGACGTTATCCCACGTCTCATTTTTAACTAATTTTTGAAAGTGGAGTCTCAGTTCTGCCAATATTTCGGGCTTTTTTAGCAATTCTATAACTTTATCCGCTAGAGCTTCTTGTGTTTCTCGAATAAATGGATCTCCAGGCACCCTCACGCAGTAATCTTTCTCCCCAAAAACTGCATAGTTAGTAGTAACGGGAACGCATCCCACCATTACTGATTCCCTGATAGAAATACAATCTATTTCTTCATAAGCACACCCATAATAATGGATAGCTGAAGTAGACTTTTCATACATTAATTGATTATGACCTATACTACCATGTTCGATTACCCCCGGTTGCTTCATCAATTCCATCATTTTCTCCTTCCAAGGGATTAATTCTTTACTACTATCTCTTTTCGTCCATCCATAATAAACATGAAGCTCTGCTTTAGGAATTTCTTTTTTAATAAATGGCCATCCCCACATTAACATGAATTCTAAACCTCGATAGTACCTAGAAGCGTATACTAATCTATATGGCTGCTTTTCGTTTTTACTCAATTCTAAAACATTAGAATCAGCACCATTATTAATAATCACAAATTTATCATCAGGTATGTCTGGTAATAAATTACGCTGGTAATAACTTTTAGCAAAAATTTTATCGTAGCGACTTAAATATATAGGATTAAATGTAATTATATCGTGCCAATCAAACCAAATTCTTTTTGCCTTAGCGAAAGTAGGCAACATTTTAGGATGTCGCCATATAATCAAAGTATCAAAAGTATCGTACCAGTTAATTTTGTCATAGTTAATATATTTAACTCCTCCATATATACCCTCTTTATTGCCACAATTCGTAAAAATTGTCACATCATATCCTTGCTTTACCCATTCTCTAGTCAAAAAGAATACTGAACTATCTGAACCACTTGCACCCTTAGTTTTAAGATCGGATTCTAATACTAAAAACCGCTTTCCTAGAAAATATACAATTGACTTTTCCTGCCATTTTTTTGCACTTAATTTTTTACTTAAGTCCTTACTAAAGGGGATTTGAGATTTGAGCCAATTTTTAACTATTCTAATCATACACTGTTTGCTCCTAAAAAAAGTTATGTTAAACTTGAGACTGTTAGGTTACAGTCATAAATATCTATAAATTTTCTCTCAAATTAAGACTGATTAAATATTTTTTCCTTAGGGAGAATAAAATTCTATTGATTTTATGAATACTACTTTAACCTAATAGTTAGTGGCGCTCGCCTCGACTGTAAAATAAAAGATAGTAGAACGATACATTTTACTTCATTATATAATACTTTATTTGGGCAGCAAAAACAAAATGCTTTTAAAAGGGTTATTAAATAAAATCAAGTCAAAGTGGTTAAAGTTTCAACAGAAACTAAATCCTAAAACTTGGCAACAACGCTCGATTGTTTATTACACTGGTCATACCTCTTATGAATGGACACCTGAAAATCTGAAAGTGGGTATTGGTGGTTCAGAAAGTGCGATTATTTTCTTAGCTAGGGAATGGTCTCGACTGGGTTATCAAGTTACTGTTTATAATAATTGTGGTTCTCTAGGTAAAATTTATGATGGAGTGGAATATATTCATTATTCTCAGTTTAATCCCTATGATAAGTTTGATACTTTAATTATTTGGCGTTATCCGTGGAGACTAGATTCAAACACTAAAGCTAACAGAATTTTTCTTGATATACATGAAGTTCTATTGCCAGAACAAGTAACTCCACAAAAGTTAGGTAAGTTTGATAAAATATTTGTTAAATCTCAATACCATCGTAGTTTATTACCAGAAATTCCAGATAGTAAAATCGCTATAATTACTAATGGTGCAGATACAGCTTATTTGGAATATATTAGCCTCCCAAAAGAGCCATATAAAATTATATATGCTTCTAACTATATTAGAGGTTTAGAAAGAATGCTACTTTGGGGATGGCCGATAATTAAGAAAGAAGTTCCTGAAGCAAATTTAGATATTTATTATGGTTGGCATACTTTAGATGAAAGTAAACCCGAAAATCGGGAATGGAAAGCTAAAATGATTGAGTTAATGGAGCAACCAGGAGTGAGGGAACATGGCAGAATCGGAGTAGATAAGTTGCTCGAAGAAAAAGCTACTTCTGCTATTCATTATTATGGGTGTACTTTCCAAGAAATTGATTGTATTTCTGTGAGAGAATCAGCTATGGTAGGTTGTGTACCAGTAACTACAGATTATGTGGCTTTGAGTGAAAAAGATTACTGTGTTAAAGTTGCAGGAAATCCTTATGAAAAAGATATACAAGAATCTATTGCTTATCAAATTGTTGAGTTGTTAAAAAATCCAGAAAAATTGGCTGAAATACGAGAATCTAATCAAAAATTAGTCCGAAAAGAAACTTGGGAAAATATTGCCAAAACTTGGCTGTTAAATTGGGAATAAATATAAGCATTTCCTGCGGAATGCTACGCAAACAACAGTCAGTCTTCAGCTATCAGCTATTGTTTTTGTTTGAGATTTAAACCATACTTTGAAGGCTATACTTTATGAATATCTCTCTTAAGATAAAACTATATATAGCAATCCTATTTGAGTCGTGTAGAAAATTTGATTAATGCTTACGAATAAATTCAAAAAAGGAGATAATCATAGTTATGCCAATGCCTAATTTTTTACTAATAGGTGCAGCTAAAGCCGGAACTACATCATTATTTTACTATTTAAGGCAACATCCGCAAATTTATATGCCATCGGGATATCAAAAAGAACCAGAGTTTTTTGCCTTAGAAGGAGAAAAGTTAGAGTATTCCGGACCTAATGGTATTTATAGGAAGAAAAATAGAATAACAGATATAAATAGCTATAGGAGTTTATTTGATGCAGTAACAACAGAAAAAGCAATTGGGGAAGCTTCTACTGTATATATTTATAGTAAAAAAGTGCCTGAAAAAATAAGGCATTATATACCTGATGCTAAAATAATTGCTATTTTGCGAGACCCTGCGGAAAGAGCATTTTCTCATTATTTATTTTGGTCTTCTCAAGGTTTTGAACCACATACTGATTATAATTTTGCTAAGGCTCTAGAGGTAGAAAATAAAAGAATTCAAGAGGGTTGGAGTGATAATTGGCATTACGTTCAAAGAGGCTTTTATTATCAACAACTCAGACGTTACTATGAAATATTTACTCCTCAGCAAATCAAAGTTTATTTGTATGAAGATTTGCTTGCAGATAAAACTACTTTAAGTCAGGATATATTTAGATTTTTAGAAGTAGATGATCGATTTGTACCAGACTTTCAGAGAAGTTTTAAGCAGACTACGGTTCCCAAAAATAGAAATCTAAATATACTTTTAAATAGACCAAATCCTTTAAAGGCGATCGCTAAACAATTAATCCCTACTAGCATCCGCAAAAAAATAGGCGATAGTCTCAAAGAAAAGAACCAGGGTAAACCCAAATTATCACCAAAAATTAGGCAGCAATTAATTGCAGTCTATCGCGAAGATATCCTCCAACTTCAAGATTTAATCGGAAAAGATTTGTCATCGTGGTTAAAGTAAAGTTAGGGTGCATCTAAAATATTTGCAAAAATACTTTTTTCTATTCCCTATTTCTTGTTCTCCATTTGCTAAAAGTGATAAATTTTTAGCTTTCTTCAAAATTGAGATGTACCCTTCAATAATTAATAATTAACAATGAATAATTAATAATTACCTCTTCTTTTTAACAAGAGGTAAGGTTAAAAAGGAAATTTTTTTCTTCTCTTGGTCGATTGGATATGGCGTTTAGCTAGCGCAAAACGCCATCCCACCCTTCGGGAAGCTCCGCTTTTTCCTGACGGAATGCTCCGCAAACATGTCGCGCAGCGTTAACGTAGTTATGCGTAGCAAAACGACCGCTTTTTTCTCCTTGAAAAGAGAGGCTTTAAACCTTTATTTTTCGGTAAAATTATGTTATTTAATTCAACTATATTTATTTTTGTATTTTTACCTATTTCTTTACTAGGATTCTTTTTCCTAGCGAACCAAGGTTTTAAATTTGTCAGCATAACTTGGTTATTATTAACATCCCTATTTTTTTACGGTTATTGGAAACCAGCTTACCTAATACTATTGTTAGTTTCTATTTTGGTAAACTATGGCTTTGGGAGTGCAATTAATAATAGCAAACCAGGTAGTAAACAAGCAAAAATCTTACTAATTTGTGGTATTGTCATCAACTTAGCATTAATTGGATATTACAAGTACGCAGGTTTTTTACTTAAATCTGTTAATTCGATATTTAATATTGACTTACCAATTTCCGAAATTATTCTACCTCTAGCAATTTCCTTTTATACATTTACTCAAATTGCTTACTTAGTTGATACATACCGTCAAGAATCTGAAAAATATGATTTCCTAAAATACAGTTTATTTGTAACTTTTTTCCCTCAACTAATTGCCGGACCTATTTTACGCCACAATGAATTAATTCCTGAATTAAATCAAACTTCTACCTTTAAATTTTCTCATAAAAATCTGGCAATGGGATTAACTTTATTTGTCTTAGGATTATCCAAGAAAATGTTAATTGCAGATACTCTTTCACCTTGGGTAGCAGAAGTTTTCAATAATCCTAATCAAGTTAGTTTTATAGAAGTATGGGTAGGAGCATTATGCTACACATTCCAACTATATTTTGATTTTTCTGGTTACTCCGATATGGCAGTTGGTTTAGGATGGATGTTTAATATTCACCTGCCAATTAATTTTAATTCTCCCTATAAAGCTCAGTCAATTTCTGATTTTTGGCGACGTTGGCACATTACTCTCTCTAATTTTTTGAGAGATTATCTTTATATACCATTGGGAGGCAATCGTAAAGGTAAAATACGTCGTTATATTAACCTACTTATTACCATGTTATTAGGAGGATTATGGCATGGAGCAGGTTGGACTTTTGTAGTTTGGGGTGGTTTACATGGGATGTATCTAGTAATTAATCATCAGTGGAAACAATTAAATCTAAAAATTCCTTCTATTTTTTCATGGTTAATTACTTTTTTAGCAGTAGTTTTTAGTTGGGTATTATTTAGATCTAGTAACTTCAAGGATGCCATGACATTACTGAAGACAATGGTAGGCATAAATGGCATAATTTTACCAGGTAAATTAGATGGGATTTTATCTTGGTTAACACCATTGGGGGTTAAATTTGAAGGTGAAGGAATATTATCTACCTTCTCTCATCTCCCTGGGGATAATCCGACAAGTTTAGGCATAAATATAATATTTATTACAGCACTTTTAGTAGTTGTAACTTTCTTTCCTAATACAATGGAATTGATGGAGAAGTTTTCTCCGACAAAAAAATGGGCATTAGCAATTTCTGTCTTAGGAGTTACTTGTTTAATTTCACTGAATAGAGTTACTGAATTTCTGTATTTTCAATTTTAGAAACAGATGAATGCTTATCGAATTTTTAATTATTGGTTAGCGGGATTAATTCCTAGCTTTTCTTTATTAGTTTTTGGATTTAACTGGTTAATTAATCCCTGGGGAGTAACTAATAGTCCCAAGATTCAAAGTTTGAATGTGTCTAAACAAGCTACCGTAGATAATGCCAGATTATATAAAGCTGTCGATCTTATTCGTCATAATGCTCAAACAATTTTGCTTGGTACTTCTAGAGTAGAAACTGGCATTAATCCTAATTCCTCTCTACTAAAAGAATATCAACCTGTATACAATTTAGGTATTCCAGCGGCAAGTTTATATGAACAAAGGCGTTATCTTGAATATGCAATTGCTCATCAACAAGAGTTAGAGTTAGTAATTTTAGGAATCGATCTCTGGTCAATTACTCATCCCTTTAAAACTATGGAGGGTTTTAGCGAAGCTAGACTAAAAAGCAAATAACTCGATCCGATAGAGTTTTTTCAGATAAATTTTTCCCTCAATACTTTCAATCAAAGCTTAGAGACAATTCTCAGAAATAATTTAAGAAATAGGTATACTTATTATGATGAAAAAGGCTTGAGAAATACTGAATATTTAAGGGGTGTAAAGTTTACAGTTTGGTTGCCTTATGTAGTCAATAAAAAAGAATACGAAATTAATCAATTTGCATTAGAAAATTTAAAATTAATTAAGGAAATTTGTCAAAAAAACAAGATTAAACTAATAGCATTTATTACCCCTCCTCATGCAAGTCATGTAGAAGCTTTATACATAGCAGGATTTGGTCATGTTATTCCAGAAATAAAGCGACAAATTGTTAAAGTTATACCAGTTTGGGATTTTTATGGCTACAATAGCATCACAACTGAACCTCTGGATAGGGTTAAAAATTATCGGGATAGCGCTCACATAATTCCCGATGTAGGAGATTTAATTTTGAGCCGAATTTTAAGTTATCAAGAACAAACTGTACCAGCAGATTTTGGGATTATGATTACTCCAGATAATATTGAATTTGAAATAGCAAAAATGCAGGTAAACAGAGAGAGTTGGGGTAAGCAAAATACTAAGACAATAGAATATTTACGAAGTCTGGTAAAGTAGTTATTAATTAATCTAGGAAATAACTGAAAATGGAATTGATGGAGAAATTTTATCCGACAAAAAAATGGGCATTAGCAATTTCTGTTTTGGCAGTTACTTGTTTAATTTTACTGAATAGAGTTACTGAATTTATGTATTTTCAATTTTAGAAACATGATGAATAGTTACAAATTTTTTAATTATTGGTTTTGCGGATTAATCTATAGCTTTTTTTTATCCCTCGTTGGATTTAACTGGTTGATTAATCCATACGGTGTAACTAATAGTCCTAAAATTAAAGGTTTAAATTCATCTAAACCTGCTACTGTAAACAATACAAGATTATATAAAGCTGTCGATATTACTCGTCATAATGCAAAAACAATTTTGCTTGGTGCTTCTAGGATAGAAACAGGAATTAATCCCAATTCTTCTCTACTAAAAGCATACCAACCAGTCTATAATTTAGGTATTCCAGCGGCAAGTTTATATGAACAAAGGCGTTATCTTGAATATGCAGTTGCTTATCAACCAGAGTTAGAGTTAGTAATTTTAGGAATCGATCTTTGGTTAATGGCTAATCCCAGAAAAACTAGACAAGGTTTTAGCGAAGCTAGACTAAAAAGCAAAGGTCTAAGTCTCAGAGAATTTTTAGATATAAATTTTTCTATTGATACTTTAACTAAAAGTATAGAGACAATCTCTAGCAATAATTATCGGGTTAAATATAATTATTATGGTGAAAATGGCTTGAGAAATACTGAATATTTAAGCAATATAAAGTTTACACATTGGCTGGGAAATCCCCTAAATAGAAAAGAATACAAAATTAATGAATTTGCATTAGAAAATTTAAAATTAATTAAAGAGATTTGTCAAAAAAATAGCATTGAATTAGTAGTATTTATTACCCCTCCTCATGCAAGTCATATAGAAGCTGTTCATATAGGGGGATTTGGTCATGTTATTCCGGAAATGAAGCGAGAAATTGTGAAAATTATGCCTGTCTGGGATTTTTATAGTTATAATAGTGTCACAACTGAACCTCTGGATACCGTTACTAATTATCGGGATAGTTCCCACATGAAAACAGAGGTTGGAGATTTAATTTTGAGTCGAATTTTCGGGGATCGAGAACAAACTGTACCCTCAGATTTTGGGGTGATGATTACTCCAGATAATATCGAATCTGAATTAACAAAAATGTCGGATATAAGAAAAAGTTGGCTCGGAGAACAACCAGAAACGGTAAAATTTTTGCACGATCTTAAACAGGGTAAAACTTCTTTGTAATTTACTTTAGCTTTTTCGGGAAATATGAATCAATTAAATAAAGCAGAAAAAATCCAACCAATACACTACTCAACGAAATTCTAGAATTAAAAGTAGAAGCAATTCCAGATTTTCAGGCTGTAATTTGCCAATAAAAACAATTAACCTACAAACAACTTAATCAAAAAGTTAATGAACTGGAAAACTACCTAAAAAACAAGGATTTATACTAGAAAAACGAGTTAGTATCTATGCCAAAATAAACTTAGATATAGTATCGAAAATTTTGGGGATAATCAAAGCAAGAGAAACGTATATTCCCCATCTCATTTTCCTAGAGATAAGCAGATAAATTTAAGCATAAATCTAATATTTGTTACAGTGCTTTTAGTGGCTTTATAGCGGTTTTGATCAAGGTAGACTACAAAACTTCTTCCTTCTTCCTTTAAACCCAAATCTCTGTATTCTATAAAACATGAAAACTGCTATAACTTATTTTTCTAACACTATAGAATTGATGGATAAATTTTCTCCAACAAAAAAAATGGGCATTAGCAATTTTTGTCTTGGGAGTTACTTGTTTCATTTCACTCAATAAAGTTTATAAATTTCTGTATTTTCAATTTTAGAAACATGATAAATACTTATCGAATTTTTAATTATTGGTTAGCAGGATTAGCCTCAAGTTTATCAATATTAGTATTAGGATTAAATTGGTTTGTTAATCCTTATGGAATAACTAATAGTCCTAAAATTAAAAGTGTGAATTGGTATAAACCAGCAACATCTGACAATACAAGATTATATAAAGCGGTCGATATTACCCGTCAAAATGCTAAAACAATTCTTCTTGGTGCTTCTAGGATAGAAACTGGAATTAATCCAGATTATTCAGCGTTAAAACCATATCAACCAGTTTACAATCTTGGGTTAGCAGGAGGAACCATATATGAACAAAGGCGTTATCTTGAATATGCAATTTCTAATCAACCAAATTTAGAAATGGTAATTTTAGGAATTGATTTATGGTTAGTTGCTAGTCCTTACAAAACTAAAGCTGGTTTTAGTGAAGCGAGACTTGAAAATAAAGGGTTTAATTTCATATATTTTTGGCAAATTAACTATTCCTTGAATACTTTAATTGAAACTAAAGATACTCTGATTGAGAACTTAAATGGTAAAGTATATAAGTACCATAATGAAAATGGGTTAATAGTTAGTAGAAATCAGTATGGAATTTATGCCAAGTCTTTTACACAGTTTTTGCCTGGTCAGGTGAATAGAAAAGATTTTACAATTAGTCAGCTAGCAATAGATAATCTCAAGTTAATTAAAGAAATTTGTCAAGAAAACAATATTAAACTCATCGCTTTTATTACTCCTCCTCACGCTAGTCAAATAGAAGCTACTTACATAGCAGGATTTGGTAATGTTATTGAACAAATGAAACGAGAAATAGTGAAAATTATGCCAGTTTGGGATTTTTATGGGTATAACAGCATTACCACTGAACCTATTGATAATGTCAAAAATTATTGGGATAGTTCACACTATAGTCTTGAGGTGGGAGATTTGATTTTGAATCGCATTTTGGGTTATCAAGAAGAAACTGTACCAGCAGATTTTGGAGTTATGATTACTCCAGATAATGTTGAATCTGAATTAGCAAAAATGTCGGAGAGAAGAAAACTTTGGCTGGTAGAACAACCAGAAACGGTAAAATTTTTGCAGGATCTTAAACGTTAAACTTCAATTTTAGAAGCACTATGAATACTTATCGATTTTTTAATTATTGGTTAGCAGGATTAGCTTCAAGTTTATCAATATTAGTATTAGGATTAAATTGGTTTGTTAATCCTTATGGAATAACTAATAGTCCTAAAATCAAAGGAGTAAATTGGTATAAACCAGCAATAAAAGATAACATTAGATTGTATAAAACAGTAGATGTTACCCGTCATAATTCCAAAACAATTTTGCTTGGGTCTTCTAGAATAATAAACGGAATTAATCCGGATTCTCTTGTCTTAAAACAATATCAACCAGTTTACAATCTTGCCTTAACAGGGGGAAATATATATGAACAAAGGCGTTATTTAGAATATGCCATTTCTAATCAACCAAACTTAGAAATGGTAATTTTAGGAATTGATTTATGGACAGTTGCTGACTTCTACAAAGGTAAACACGATTTTAGTGAAGATAGACTTAATAGAAAAGGACTTAACTTAATAGATTTTCTTCAAATCAATTATTCCTTTAATACTCTAGCTAAAGGTAAAGATACTATTTTTGACAATATTCACAATCAAAAAAGACGTAGTTATATTAATGAGAAAGGTTTAATAGTAGTAAATCGTCAATATTTACCAGATGGAATATTCGAGCAGTGGTTGCCTGGTCAGGTAAATAAGGAAGATTACAAAATCAGTCAAATAGCTTTAGATAATCTAAAATTAATTAAGGAAATTTGCCAAGAAAACAACATTAAACTTGTTGCTTTTATTACTCCTCCTCATGCTAGTCAAGTAGAAGCTATTCACATAGCAGGATTTGGTGATGTTATCGAACAAATGAAGCGGGAAATTGTCAAAATTATGCCAGTTTGGGATTTTTATGGATATAATAGTATTACAACTGAACCGATTGATAAAGTCACAAATTATTGGGATAGTTCACACTATAGTATTGAGGTTGGAGATTTAATTTTGAATCGCATTTTAGGCTACCAAAAAGAAACTGTACCAGCAGATTTTGGGGTGATGATTACTCCAGATAATATTGAATCTGAAATCGCAAAAATGCGGGCAAAGAGAGAGAGTTGGCGCCAGCAAGATACTAAGACAATAGAATATTTACAAAATTTAGTAAAGTAATTCTTGATTAATCTAAGAAGTAACTGAGAAATGAAAAAGAAAGTATTGTTTATTACTGGAAGCGGTCACTGTGGTTCTACATTATTGACTTTAATGTTAGGAAGTCACCCAGACTGCTTTGGGTTGGGGGAATTAAATAGCTTGCCTAATCATTACAAAACTAATATACCTATCTGTGGTGTTTGTAAAGAAAAATGCAGTTTTTGGGATGAGTTAAATCCCAAAGAATTAAAATTGCTGGCAGCAGTTTTAGGCAATAGCAGGTTAAATAAATATATTCCTTTGAAGTTGGAAAAAACTATGAGGAAAATTTTGCGGCAAGACCAAGTTTTTAACCCCTATACATATTTGTTTTCCCTACGAAAAGAGAATGTATTTGTTGATGCTAGTAAAGCTGTCGAATGGATTAATCAGAGACTTGATGCTCAGGAATTTACCTCTGGAAATCTGGAATCTTATCTCATACATTTAGTCAGAGATGGTAGAGCAGTTCTAAGTTCATATTTACGTCGGTTTAAATCTCTAACAGCAGAGAGTTATGCACAAGAATGGCGAGAAAAAACAATTCTGAAAAATCAACTTTATGACAAGTTTCCAGCAGAACGAAAAATGCTTATCCGCTACGAAGAATTAGCTACTGCACCTGAAAAAATATTAACAAGAGTATGTAATTTATTGGGGATAGAGTTTACTTCACAAATGATTCCTTACTGGCAGTATGACCATCATGTAATTTCTGGTAATTCAGGTGTTCGTTCTCTGATATGGAGAAGTAAACAGGAGGAAGTAGAGGCAGATGTAAGGAAATATCAGGGTGAATATTATAATAATCAAGGTCTAAAAATAAAATTAGACTTACGGTGGAAGAAAGAATTATCAGAAGAACAGGTAGCAGTATTTAATGACATTGCAGGAGATATAAATAAACCTTACGAATGGAATCAGGATTAGAATGATTACTCAAAAAAACACGGAAAAAATAAAGATGTAAAGATGTGACAAAAATTTAAAATTTAGCATCCTTAGCAGTAGTAGTTTACTTTTAGTATTAGAAATTTGAGGAAAAATGAATCAATTAAACCAAGTTAATCAAACTGAAACTATAAAGTGTTTCAACGAAATTATAGAATTAAAAGTCGAAGCAACTCCAGATTCAACAGCTATAATTTGCCAAGACAAACAATTAACTTACAAACAACTTAATCAGAAAGTAAATCAACTGGCAAACTACCTAAAAAAACAAGGAGTTGTACCAGAACAACGAGTTGGTATCTGTGCAGAAAGAAGCTTAGATATAGTCATCGGAATTTTGGGAATAATTAAAGCAGGAGGAGCATATATTTCTCTCGATCCAGCTTATCCTCAAGACAGAATATCATTCATGTTTGAAGATACTCAAATTCCTATACTGTTAACTCAAAATCACCTCAAAAAACACCTACCTCCAACCAATATTCAGACAATTTATTTAGATACAGATTGGGAGAAAATTGCTCAAGAAAGTACAGAAAATCCTGAAACCCAGCTAACCCCAGATAACCTAGCTTATATTATCTACACTTCCGGTTCCACAGGTAAACCTAAAGGAGTAGAAATTACCCATAGCAATATTTCCTATTATTTAGAAGCGATCGCTAAAGTCTTACCCATTACAGAAAACGACACCTATCTCCACAGTGCTTCCTTCTCTTTCTCATCCTCCATTCGACATTTAATGTTACCTCTTTATCAAGGAGCAAAAATAGTTATTGCCACCAAAGAACAAACTAAAAATCCCCTAAAATTATTTCAATTAATTGCCCAAGAAAATGCAACAGTATTAGATACCGTAGCTTCCGTTTGGCGTTATGGTATTCAAGCATTAGAAAGTTTAGATCTAGAAGGAAAAAATCTGATTAAAAACTCCCAACTAAGAGTCTTAGTTTTCTCTGGTGGATTACTACCATGTAAATTACTCAAAAAAGTACGCAGTCAATTTGACAGACAACCACAAATTTTTAATATATATGGTCAAACCGAAACATTAGGAGTTTGTGCATATCCTATTCCTCCAGATTTTGATCGAGAAGAAGGATATGTACCTGTCGGTAAAATTTATCCCCATAACCAAATTTATATTGTCGATGAAAATCTCCAACAAGTTGCTTTTGGAGAGAGTGGAGAACTTTGTATTAGTGGTAATAATTTACCAAGAGGTTATCTAAATCGTCCTGAAAAAAATGCTGAGAAATTTATCATTAATCCTTTTAAACCAAACACCTCAGAAAGATTATTTAGAAGCGCAGATGTAGCACGTAAACTTCCAGAATCAGAAGGTAATATGGAAGTTTTAGGTAGGCTTGATTTCCAAGTAAAAATTCGAGGGATGCGGGTAGAAACTGGGGAAATAGAATCAAAATTAGAAGAATATTCTTTAATAAAAGAAGCAGTAGTTAGTGCAAAAGAAAATCCAGATGGTGAAACACAATTAGTTGCTTATATAGTTCCCAAACCAGGGGAAAATTTAGATGACAAAACTGCTCTTTACTCAGAATTACGGGATTCTTTAAAAGAAAAATTACCCGATTATATGATACCAACTACCTTTATGGTTTTATCGGCATTGCCTTTAACTCCTAATGGTAAATTAGACCGTTTAGCATTACCAAAACCAACTCCAGAAATAGATAGAAGTCAAAAATTTGTTGCTCCTAGAGACAGTTTAGAAAAAGAATTAATTGGGATTTGGGAAAGAGCATTAGATGTAAAATATATCGGAATTCAAGATAACTTCTTTGCATTAGGAGGACATTCGTTGCGTGCAGTTAAGTTATTAAATGAAATCGAACAAAAATACAATAAAGTTTTACCTTTAGCAATTTTTTTTGAAGCTCCTAATGTTGAAAAACTAGCAGAAATTCTTCGTAAACAAGAAACAGAAAATATTTGGTCTCCACTGATAGCTATTCAACCAGAAGGTTCAAAACCTCCCCTATTTATCAGTCATGGAATTTTGGGCAATGTGATGAATTTTAAAGATTTAGCAGCTTATTTAGGCAAAGACCAACCTGTGTATGGAATACAAGCACAGGGATTAGATGGTCAAGAAACTCCTCTATCTTCTCTTGAAGAAATGGCTGCTAGAAATATTAAACTTATTAAAACAGTGCAACCTGAAGGACCCTATTTTTTAGGTGGATTTTCTTTCGGAGGATTAGTTAGTTTTGAAATGAGTCAACAACTACTTAAAGCAGGAGAAAAAGTAGCATTTTTGGCATTGTTTGATACCTATAGTCCGTTTGCTCGCCAAAGGGTGCAAACACCTCCATCTAATTTAGGAGAAAAGTTAAATTTTCACTGGGAAGGTTTTGCTAAAAAAGGAGTAAATTATTTACTTGATAAAGTTAAAATGAGGCTAAAAATTAACGGTAAAGCTCCAAAGAAGTTCAAGAATTTACCTTTATCTAGTTCGGTAATTCAAGCAAGTCGTAAAATTCGAGAGGCCAGTCGTTTAGCAAAGCAGAAATATACTATCCAACCTTACTCTGGGAAAGTTACCCTATTCCGAGCCTTCAAACAACGACCTCTTGATGAAGGTTGGATTTTAGAACCTTTATTCGGTTGGGGAAAATTGGCAGAAGCAGGAGTAGAGGTTTATGATGTTCCTGGGGGTCATGGTTCTCTCCTTTTAGAACCCCATGTCTCTGTTTTGGCTGAAAATGTAAAAGCTTGTTTGAAAGATGGTATGAAATAATGAACAATCAATTACCTCCAATTTATTTTTACTTACCTCGACAAGATTGGCCGAATCAGTTTCCAGATAGCCTTGAGGAATATCGTCCACCTAGCGTTTTTGGTACTTGGATTATCCAAACCTATCTGCGGTTGAAGGAAATTCAATTTCCTTGCCAGTTAGTTGATACAATGCCCGATGAAGGAATAGTGGTAGTCTATCGCTATTCTTTGCCAATTGATATAAAACCACCAGACAATTTGCTATGGGTAGGTATTAAGGGAGACCAAAATCCTCACCCTTACGTTCAGGTTCATTTGGTTCAAAATATGGCGGAATTGGCGGCCCCGGCCATACAAATTCAAGACCTTGGCGAAGATCGATACTTATTGCCTGGAAAGCGGTTTTATATGCCTCATTGGCCACAACCAGGAGTAATTCCGCGAAATCCCAATAGAGGAGATAGATTTGAAAATGTGGCTTATTTTGGCATTAGCTATAACCTAGCACCTGAATTACAAGAAGCAGTCTGGGAAGAAGAACTCCAGAAGTTGGGGTTGGTATGGCAGACAAAAAAACGTAACTTTTGGCATGATTATAGTGAAGTTGATGCTATTGTTGCTGTCCGTAGTTTTGATGGGAAAACTGACTATCCTTGGAAACCTGCCTCAAAGTTGTTTAATGCTTGGAATGCTAATGTGCCAGCTATTTTAGGAGTGGAGTCTGCTTTTCAAGGGGAACGTAAAAGTGAATTAGATTATTTTGAAGTAAAAAGTGCTTCGGAGGCGATCGCTGTTTTAAAGCGTCTTAAAGATGACCGGGAGTTACGTCGAGCTATAGTAGAAAATTGTCAAGTCAGAGCAGAAGAGATTAAACCAGAAAATATTGCCAAGCGATGGAGTGATTTTTTAACAAAAGTTTGTGTGCCAGAATATTATAAGTGGCGATCAGCATCTGCTTGGGAAAGACAAAGATTTTTCTTGAGTCGGCAAGCAGCTTTGAAAATTGTGAATATTCAAAAGAAGTTGCTTACTGCAATATAGCAATCAGGAATGATTTCTGAGAATCAAGTCCTGAAAGGGTGACAAATAAGAAAAAACCTTTTGGGATAAGCTTTTCAGCAACGCCTCCTCGACGACAATGAATGAGCAATGCCTACACAAGCGCTCCCCTACACAAGCGCTCCCCTACACAAGCGCTCCCCTACTCCCCTACTCCCTAATCCCTCTTTTCTAGAGATACTCTTAGGGCTTCTATAAGGTGAGGCATTACAGATTATAGTAGTTTAACTTAAAAATCAGACGTTTTTTCGTCTAAAACTCTCTCATAGCAAGAAAGCTTTGTCTCAATCTAAAGTTAAATGACTATATCTATCATCCAATACGGTTCATTGAAGACGAAAACTCATAAGGCATGGAACCATGATATGACCCTCATCGACCTATTTCCCTGTCGGTATTTGGATGTAAGCCAAGTATTTCTAATGCTTTTATAAGGGTCACATAACTCATATAGTTTTTGTGAACTTAAACTTATATGAGTATATATAAGCAAATCAAAAACTGTTTGTCAACCTTCTTTAAATTACAGAACTGCCAAAAAAATCTTTAACTGAACTGTATTGATCTATAAAACCAGTTTTTTGCTCATCGGATTATGAACAAAAATCAAATAAAAATTTGAAAACATATAAAAATACGCCTTGGAAAAATTTTAACCATAAGCCATTTTCATGTAGACTTCTGTGATAGGCTAAAACGATTTCGACAAAATAGATATTAGAAGTCAATACTAAAACGATTTCGACAAAATAGATATTAGAAGTCAATACTAAAACGATCTAGTTATGACTACAAAAGTATATACAACAGAAGCAGCATTTTTACTAAATATATCCACAGGTAGACTGCGAATACTACTTAAACAAGGCAGAGTAGTAGGAGCTTACAAGGAGGAAAGGTTATGGATGATTCCTCTTAACAGTCGAGGAGTACCAGAAATTATACCCGGTCGTCGCGGTCCTGAAGGAACCTGGAACAAAGCTGAACGTACAGGAAATACATTTGTTCATGTTCTACGAAAAACTATTGACTATAACCGAGATAATAAAACTTCTTATCCAGCAATTGCTGTGAAAGTAGGAGATAAAAAAGATTATTGCCACGCCCTAAAAATTAAGGGACCATGCCTTATAGTTTATCAGCCACACCACCCTAACAGAAGTCAAGCAGGCGGAGCCCGTCTGTGGATTGAGGTTGAGCCAAAACACCGAGTAGAGCGTCTATACTTTTCAAATGGAGATTATGGTCCGCCTCCAGAAGTTACTCAACAGAGGCAAAAGCTGAAAAGAAACAAGAAAAATCAAAAGTCTTCAAAGAAGAAACGTTCGAGAAAATCAAAATCTTAGGTGTTGCTTAATTAAGGGATGAACCTTTACAGAAAAGGTAAATTCCATCTTTTACTTCCTTATTTTTCTAATATCAAATAATGTATTAACTGCGTTAATACAAAAAGAAAAGCAGAGAAAATAACTCAGCAATTACCAAATGAAACTGACTGAAAAACATATAATTAAGCCTAGACATTCTAATTATAGCAATTCTCAATTAGGATATAACATTTGATCGTAGGGGTTTGGTTTCCAAATCCCATTTATGCTTGGGGAAAGGAGACCAAACCCCTACAGTTTTTTCACAAATCATTTAGGATTGTTATATACTGATAACTGATAACTGATAACTGATAACTGAAATGACAGATGGAATTTATACCCTCGCGAATGATGTTGTCTATGATCAACTCATTGCTTTACTAAATAGTATAGAGGTTAATCTTGGTTCAGACTTTCCAGTTTGTGTCATCCCTTATGATGATCGCCAAGAGAAAATTATACCTGAAATTAAAGGCAGAAAAAATGTACAATTATTAGACAATCGGGAAATATTAAATCGGTGGGAAAATTTCTCGACAAAAATCTGGGAATCTCATCCAAATGCTTTTGCACGTTGGCAGGAAAAAGGGGTTTCTGGAGTAAACCGGATGGGGATGCACCGTAGATTTTGTTCTTTTGATTTAGAAAGTCCGTTTGAGAGATTTATTTTCTTGGATGCTGATATATTGGTGCTAAATTCTTTCGATTATCTCTTGGAAAAACTAAATCAAAATGACGTAGTTGTATATGATTTTCAATATAAAGATCCTACTCATGTCTACGATGTTAATTCGCCTAAATTACTAGAAATTTTTAGTCAAGAAAGGATAGACTCAGAAATATTTTGTGCTGGTTTGTATGCCTCAAAAAAAGGTTTCTTTCCAGAAGAAAAGCGGAGTTGGTTATTAGAAGAATTAAAATCTGGCGAGGCAGAAATTTTATATATTAATGGTCCTGACCAATCAATTATTAATTACATGATGATGCGCTCAGAAGCCTCAATTTATAATTTTTCTCTGCATTTATCTCCAGAAGAAAAAACTGGTTGTTCGGTAACTTCTCCTCATTTTGAATATCGGGATAATCTACTTTATGATAAGGGTGTAAGATTAACTTATTTACATTATATTGGTGTTTCATCTAAAGCATTTACTAGGGTTTGTGCAGGGGAAAATTTAGACTTTCCCTATCGAGAGATATTTTTACACTACCGCTATCTAAATGAACCTCAGAAAAAACCTCAGTTTATAGGGAAACCAAAACCTTATAATCCTCCACCAAGTTTAATAGATAAAATCTTCAAGAAAGTTGGATTATCAAGTTGAGGAGAAATTAGAATGAAAGGAATTTATATTGTCGCTAATGATAAGGTACTTGATAACACAATTGCTCTGCTGAAAAGTATCCGGTTATATGACCCTGATACTCCAATTATGATGATTCCTTTTGATGAAAATTATCAGCAGGTAGCAGAAATTGTCACAAGTAATTATGGGGTACAAATTTATCCATATTTGGAATTTGTAGATAATCTTTGCAACAAACTCTATAACATTTTTGGTCAAGGCTTTTTTAACACTCCAAACAAACAAAAAAAACAAGCTTGTTGGTTCGGACCGTTCGATGAGTTTCTCTATATTGATGTTGATATTGTTGTCTTTGAAAAAATTATTGATAATCTCAAATATCTGGAAGATTATGATTTTCTCTGTTGCGACTATCAACATTTAAGTGGGATGAAAAATGTTTTTACATCCAAAGTTCTAGAAGATAAAATCTTTACTGAAGAACAACTTCAGGATGTATTTAATAGTGGATGGTGGGCATCAAAGAAAAACTTATTTACAGAAAATCAATTATATGAAACCTTTGCTGAATGTGCTGCTAATACCCAATATTTTGACTTTTCAGAAAAAACCACAGATCAACCCATATTTAATTATATAGTATTAAAACATATTGCTCGGCGATTGAATCTAGTTAAACGACCAGAAGGAAAAGGTCCTGGAAGTTGGGCAGGTAGTTCTCATTTTCAACGGGAAGGCGATCGCTTGATTGACTCGAAAGTTGGTAAACCTGTACAATATTTACATTGGGCAGGTTTTCGGATTGAACCAGGATGTCCTTATTGGGATATTTGGGAGGATTATCGATATCTGGGGGAAGCTAAACCAACACACTATCCTCAAAAGACTGAAAAGAAAAAAAGTTTGGGGAAAAGAGTTATTGATAAGGTTAAAAATATAGCTCGGCAAATTAAGGGTTAAAGTTAAAAGTCAAAAGTTAACAATTAAAAGTTATCTCTAATATTAAATCAGTTAGTATTGGTAGAATTCTTGCCTTGTAGGGGTTTGGTCTCCAAACCCTCTAGAAACTAGGAGTTTTCACTCTTTTCTGATGGTGGAATTATATCACACCAAAGCTAGCGGATTTTGATATAACTCATTTCCTTCAAAAAAAAATCCTTAATTAAACTGTATTAATTTATCTCAACGTTGCTTGAAGACCCGCGCTCTCCCGCAGGGGAGCTAGGGCATGAAAACCAATCAATAAGAGCGCTTTTACAGATAAGCATGTTAAAATACAAAAACTCAACTAAAAACCAAGGTTGATGATATTAATTGTTTTTTTCAAGTCCCGTCGCCGTTCGCGTAGCGTCCCGGAGGGAAGGGGCACTCGGAGACGTTAAACGGATACGGAGGAAGCTTGATTACTGGCAAGCCAGCATTTTCCAGTGAGGTGTCAACCCGCCCTGAGTCTTTCCAGTAGGGGCGAACGGCCGCCCCTACAGTCTGTTGGAGTGATGGATTGTTTCCCGCGCTGTCTCACAGAGCAGCGTCGGGAGGATGTCAAAGACTCATTTACTTTAGGACTTGCTCAATAGCTTGTAAAATTTTCTTGTAATGGTTTGGCTTCCAAATACCTTATGTGTTTGGGTATGTTTTTGGGTTTGGAGAGCAAACCCCTACAGTTTTTTTAACAAATCATTTTCTTCCTTATGCGCTTGGGTTTGGAGAGCAAACCCCTACAGTTTTTTTAACAAATCATTTTCTTCCTTCTTTATTCAATGTTCCACTGATAAGGTTTATTTAGTTCCCCTGCGAAAGAATTAAAGATAGCTAGATTATCCACAGATAACTCATTTTTCCAACGTAAATCCAACTTAATCTGTAAACCCATTTGCTCATAATAACTACCGTGAATTTCTTCCATCCCTTTCTTTTGTTTTAAACCTCTATATTTTCTGATTAAAGCATTAGTACCTCTACTGCCAGTAATATGATGGTGTTCATGTTTCCAAAACTCAACCATATCGGGGAAAAATTCTATTCCTAAGAATTGACAGATATTAGTTAATACTTCTTCTGGTTTAGTTGCTAATTCTTCATAACGAACAAGCATTTTTTGACCTCCAGAAAACTTGTCATAGAAATCCTGCTGTTCTTTAAACAACCTTACCCACTTTTGAGTAATTTCCGATATTGTCTGCTCTGGATAAATTCTCGAATATGAGTTAACTACTGCTCTACCATCTCTAACCATCCGAATTAAATAAGAATCAATTACACCCTTTTGGAACTCTCTATTTTTCAATTGCTGGGAAACCCATGAAAAATATTTACTTGAATCAACCAATATTTGAGTTTTTGTTTTCTCAAAAAGAATAGTATATGGGTTAAAAATATCGTCTTTCCCTACTAACTCCCTGACAAATCTTTCAATCTTCAAAGGAATATATTTATTGAATCTATGATTACTAATTCCAGCAGCAAACCTCTTCAACTCTGCCTCGTCAAAGTTATCTATCCAAAACCTACTTTCCTTTAAAGCAGCTAAATTTCTTTGTCCTTTATTTACCAATTTTTGGGGTAACTTACTAATTTCTCCCAGAGAAAAAGCTTGGGGATGACTACCTAACATTAAATCTAATAGAGTCGAACCAGAACGACCTATTCCCAGAATAAAAATGACTTTTTTCTTATCCATCAGTTAATACAGTTCAGTTAAGGATTTTTTAAAAAAGGAAGAAGAAAGAAGAAAGAAGGAAGAAGGAAGAAAGAAGAAGGAAGAAGGAAAGTAAATACAGAATATTTCGGCTAAAAGATGAAAATAATTAGGGCTTGCTGATTAAATATAAAAGCATTGACTCCTAAAGGTTTTAGCCTGTAATGGTCTTGAAAAAGTACAAGGTTTTTGTTCTAGGGAGTTCAAAAAGTTAGGATTTTGAGTTGACTGTGGCAGAAAAATCAAAGGATAATTTTTCCTCCTGCCTCCTCGCTCATTCCTCATTCCTCCTGACTCCTGACTCCTGACTCCTGAGGACTACCCTCACCCATGCATACTTTTTCAGCAAACCCTAATTATAGTGCGGGAATATTGCCCACGATAAGTGTATTTAACCTTGGTGAAATCTAGTGTAGGTTGATAGATTAATAGAGTTCAATTAAGGATTTTTTTTGCAGTTTTGTAATCTGAAGAACTACAAACATGGTTCCATATCTTATGACCATATTGACTGAATCCATTCCCACTCTCTTTATAATCCCTCTTTCAGAGAAACTTGAGGTTGATAACCCAAAATTGCCTTAGCTTTAGAAACATCAGCACTGGTATGACGAGCATCTCCCCTAGCTTTTTCCACAAAATTTTTCTTAATTGGACGTCCTACTATTTCTTCCATCATACTAATAACTTCTGCCAATACTACCCGACTACCCACACCTACATTAAATAGTTCGCCTTATGAACAAGGTTAATAATCTATGAAAAGAGATTATTACAAAGAAAATACTTTGGTGATACTCTCAATATTTGGTTATGGGAAAAATTCATCTTTAGAGCTAATTGATAATACCGCTCTATCGTTAGTTTGTGTAAGTTATATGTGTCTTAGATGAAAGTATTTTTCTTGTTGATAGATAGCTTCATCCTTGATTTTTATTTATCCTTTAAGTTCGACAATACCAACTCTTCCGTAAATAGCAGCACTAGCTTTAACCCGATCGCTAAGTGCAATAGTTTTCCAAGCATATTTCATATCTTCGGAAAAATAAATATCATCTAATAAAACAATTCCATTAGGAGCTAGTCTAGCAACAACAATTTCAAACTGAGAAAAAACAAATTCACGCGCTTTGTATCGCGTCAATAAATGCTATATCTATCTGGCGATCGCTTCCCAAATAAGCATCTATATTATCTTCAAAAGTTCCATTAACTAACTGAAATCTATTACTAATTCCAGATAAGTTTTTCCTGGCAATTTCTGCCCAAATTTGATTAGGATCGAAAGTCAGTAATTCTCCAAAATTATTACTTTCTAATCCTGACAACCAATACATTCCTGAAACACCAAATGCGGTACCAAATTCTACTACAATAGCAGGTTTTCTTTTCTGAATTAGATAGGCATAAAAATTACCAACTTTTTGATTAGTACGCACTTGATTTGCTGTACGACTTGTTTCTTTTACCTCCCTGGGATAATTTTGCAGATTTTCATATCCTTCCCAAAGTGGTTCAGGACCAAGTTGATTAGCTTCCTCTGCTAATTTCTCTATTTTTTCGCTCATCAAAGCTTTGGGAATAGAGATAATTGGTCTGTTAAAATTATCTAAAAGCCAGCTATTTTCTTTCTTAATCCAGTTGATATCTAAAGATTCTGGGGAAATAACTTTTTGCAATTGTTTGGTGTATTTATTTTTTATTTGTCTCCAAGAGTCACGTTTTTTTGCAGGAATAATTGTTTGAAAAAGTGATTTAAAAATATTCATTTTATTTAGTTTATAACGACTTAATCCATTCCCATTCTCTTTGCAACCCTTCTTTCAGAGAAACTTGAGGTTGATAACCCAAAATTTTCTGTGCCTTAGAAACATCAGCACTGGTATGACGAGCATCTCCCCTAGCTTTTTCCACAAAATTTTTCTTAATTGGACGTCCTACTATTTCCTCCATCATATTAATAACTTCTGCCAATACTACCTGACTACCCCCACCGACATTAAATACCTCACCTACTGCTTCTGGTACTGTACCTGCTGCTAAGTTAGCTGCTATTGCATCACTAACAAAAGTAAAATCCCTAGTTTGCTGACCATCTCCATAAATAGAAATTAATTCATCTTGCAAAATCCACTTAAAAAATTTATGAAAGGCCATATCAGGTCTTTGTCGGGGACCGTAAACTGTAAAGTAGCGTAAAGATACATAAGGTACGCCAAAATTCTGATGATATAACTTACCTAATTGTTCTCCTACTAACTTAGTAATTCCATAAGGAGATACAGGTTGAGGACAAACAGTTTCTGGAGTGGGAAAAGTTTCAGCATTACCATATATAGAAGAACTAGAAGCATAAACCAATCTTTGCAAATTAGGAGTATCTTTAGCAGCTTCTAAAATTATTTGAGTAGCATTTATGTTACGTTCTGTATAAGCACGAAAACCTTCCCCCCAACTAGCACGAACTCCAGCTTGGGCAGCTTGATGATAAACTATATCTACATCTGCCAATAACTCTAACCAATTTAAAGATTGAATATCATTTTCTATTAGTTGAAAAGCGGGATGGTCTTTAAATTGAGAAATATTCTGACGTTTCAAAGCAGGGTCATAATAATCATTAAACTGATCTATTCCTATTACCTTATCACCCTGATTTAACAGAGTTTCTGCTAAATGAGACCCAATAAATCCACCTACTCCTGTAACTATAGTATTAGTCATTTTTGGCTATATTATTATCTTTACTATTTCTTGGTATTAAGAGTGAGAGGGAGTATACATTTCAATGTTGATGATAAATTTTAATTCTCTTTCTTTATACCCTGTGCCATCTTATCTAAAATTTTACTAAGCTGAATCCAGACAACTAACCCAGTTCCTATAGTTAAAGGTAAACAGATAGAATAAGCAACTAAATTAGTAAATCCAAATAACTGCAAGCTTGAGGATAAAAAAATTAATGCACCACTAGCAATACCTAAATAAGGAATTTGTAATGTGAATCCTTTCATCTCAGATATGTTGCAAGTGGTAGGATTTTCTGACCAATCTTGAACCAGTTGCTTAATTAATTTGGCAAATACTACTCCTGAAGATAAACTCATTAATAAACCAACTGCGATTAAAAGATAGGGAGGTTGAGGTAGATTATACACAAATATTTCCTTGATTTATACTAATTATTTATTTAGTAATTAACAATGCTGAATTACAGAGTTAGTCAGTATAAAAGTATTTTCTTTCTATTCAAAATTGACTATAGCAATCCTAAGTGATTTGTGAAAAAAACTGTGTAGGTTTGGTCATATAAATCTCATTTTCGCCTGGGGAAAGGAGACCAAACCCCTACAATAAAATGTTACACCCTATTTAAGATTGCTATATAAAAATAGTTAAATGAATATTTGTCTGTAATTCAGCAATATCAAAATATTAACTCATTAATTTTATTTCTCTTCAATAATAATTAAGAGACAAGAATCATTAAATTAATTACTGACAAAAGAGTTGATAAAAAAATATGACTCTTGACTTCTTCTTTTCCTACCTATTGAAAATATACAAAATTCGGCGTTGCGGAATCAAGTTATGAAAATAAAAATTGAATAATCTCAAGCATTTGTTATTCATATAGTTTAGCAAATATCAACAAATACAAATCATACCCATGCATCAGCAACGCCCAAAATTCAATTCTAACTCCTGACTCCTGACTCTACTTGAGAATTTGTCATTGCCATGACAGAAGGTATAATTGCAGCAGCTCTTTCTGTAGAAAATTCTGCTATAGCACCTAGGGCAAGATTAAACAAACGACTTGGTTGTAAATCATCTTGAATTAAACCCCAAAGACGACTAAACTCTTCTGTATGAATCCGATCGTCTTCTACCATTGCTAGTATCAATTGTTTTCGGAGAAATTCACCCTCTTTACTCAAAAGATATTGTAAACCTAATTGGGCGGTAGGTAGTATATCAAAATTTTGGTCTGTCCGAGCTATCCCAATCAAATTTTCTAACCTTTGCCACTGGAACTTTCCATCTTTAAACAATACCTCAATCAAGCGGCGACGTAATGCTGGGGACTCACCTTTTAATAACCTTCTCGCCACATAAGGATAAGCTACATCTACAATTTTGAAATTTGGATTTAGGGAAAGAGCTAAACCCTCTTCGGTAACTAGAGAACGAATAATTAAAGCAAACTTGGCAGGTACTCGGAAAGGATAGTCATACATTAATTCCGAGAACTTATCTGTAATTGTCTTAAAATTAAAATCCTTGACTTTCTCACCCATAATATCTCCCAGCACTATTTCTAGAGCTGGTATAATTGGCTGAATATCCACATCCGGTGCAAGAAACCCAAGCTTGACAAAATCTTTAGCCAACTCTTGATAATCTTTATTAATCAAATGAATTACTGAGTCAACTAAATTTTCTTTAGTATCCTGCTCCAATTGATCCATCATGCCAAAGTCAATGAAGGCCATTCGACCATCTTTTAAAGCAAATAAGTTACCGGGATGAGGATCTGCATGAAAAAAGCCAAACTCTAGTAACTGACGTAAACCGCTAGTTACACCTACTGTAATTAGAGTATCAGTATCAAGACCTGCTGCTTGAATTCTTTCTGTATCTAATAATTTCAGACCATCAATCCATTCTAGGGTCAAAACATGAGTGGTGGTATAACGCCAATATATTGATGGTATCTTCACGCTTGGGTCATCTGCGAAATAGGTCGCGAACCTTTCTGCATTTCGCCCTTCATTTATATAGTCAATCTCTTCAAATAGCTTTGTACCAAATTCATCTACTATTAGGGATAAATCATGGCCAAGATTGAGAGGCAACCAGGGAGCTAACCAACTTGCTGTCCATCTCATCAAGAATAAATCTAGAGTTATGATGGGTAGTAAGTTGGGTCGTTGAACTTTTATTGCTACATTTTCGCCACTCTGAAGGCGTGCTTGATAAACTTGAGCTAGACTAGCTGCGGCAATTGGTTTAGGAGAAATTTCGCTATATATATTGTTGATATTTTGGCCTAACTCTGTCTCTATAATTGAGATTGCCTTCTCATTATCAAAAGCTGGTAACCGATCTTGTAGTTTTATGAGTTCTTCTAAAAAGTCTTTACGAATTAAGTCAGGTCTTGTGGATAGTGCCTGACCTACTTTAATAAATGTTGGTCCTAAGCGAGTTAGTATTCTTCGCAGTTGAGTAGCTCGTTCGGGAGTATCTTCAACTTGATCGTATCGCCATTTATCCCACAAAACTCCCAAAACAAAACTAGCAAAAGAAAAAACTATAACCAGAAATCTTGAGATTACTAACCAAAGACGAGAATGGTAATATTTAGCGATCGCTTCTGGATCGTACCGTCTATTTGAACTAAAGTGATTTTGACCCACTTTTAATATTTTCCTCTTAAATTTTATATTTTTTATTTATTGTTTCTACAAGCTGAAGGTGTAATGAATAATGAATAATTAATAATTAATTATTAATTATTCATTATTAATAATTTAGAGAGAGTTTTTATTATCCATTATCCATTGTTGATTTTCAATTAATGAAAACCTTTTTCTATGATTTGAGTTGAATATGACTTACGGCTTTTTTCGGCTTTAACACTACAGATAGTGTGGCACTATAGTTTTGATTTACTATATATAGGGTTGATCCGTAAGCCATCTGAAAAAATGAGATGGTGTTTTAGCAAACAAACAAGTAAAGGATATTGACACTTTTTCAGTCAAGGGAAATTGTTAATCTAATTTGTAATTTAGATGTATTTCTCTAGCTGAAATTTCCTTCATCTTTATTGTTGTGTATTGCACATTTTTTCTGCTAATGGCAGATTTTCAGTAATTCAGAAGGTATATAAAATTTTATCCCTGCTGTCTTACATTAATTTTTTTTTCATTTGATTAAGTATAGTATACAAAACTACAAATTTCCGAAATAAATTTTAAAGAAATATTAAAGTCAAGACTATTATCAAAATAATTGGGTGACGTAACCCTGCCTTGATTGGCAAAATGTTTTTGTAAGGTTGCTCAAAATGCCTGTTACAAAAACAATTTCTCACCCCTGAGTTCGTTAAAGTTCTTCTAGAGAATCTTTCAAAGCAAATATAACTTGCTCTTGTTGTAGAGTCGAAAGTTCAGGAAACATAGGCAAGGACAAAACCTGATGGCAAACTTTTTCTACACTTGACAATTGAGGGTATGCCAAAGATTTGTAAACAGGTTGTAAATGTAAAGGTATGGGATAGTAAATTGCTGAACCTATTCCCTTGTTTTGTAGCTGAATACGAACCCAATCGCGCAGAGAACTAGAAAAACGAGACCTTGCTATAGCTTCTAACTCTTGACTTTTAAGCATAATTGTGTATTGATTCCAAACACATCTACCTCCAGGTAACTCTTGAGGAGGAACTATAGCAGTTATGCCACTAAGAAATTTATGGTAAATATCTGCTAAGTCGCGACGTTGCTGATTCCAACTATCTAGTAATGGTAATTTAACTTGTAAAATTGCAGCTTGTATGGTATCTAGGCGACTATTAATACCAATATGTTCGTAAAAATATTTGGCAGACTGTCCATGATTTTTGAGCATCCGTACTTGAGAAGCGATCGCTGAATTATTTGTGGTTATAGCGCCCCCGTCTCCAAAAGCTCCTAAATTTTTAGTAGGAAAAAAACTAAAACAACCAATATCGCCAAAACTTCCGACTTTTTGGTTATCCCATTCTGCTCCGGTAGATTGGGCACAGTCTTCGATAACTATTAGGTTATACTGGCGAGCGATCGCCATTAACTTCGTCATATCTACAGGTTGACCAAATAAATGTACTGGCAAAATAGCCTTTGTTTTTTCAGTTATAGCTGCTTCAAGTTGTTGAATATCTAAATTAAAAGTCTGGGGGTTAATATCAATAAAAATGGGAGTTGCTCCTACTGCACTAATTACTTCAGCAGTAGAGAAAAAAGTGAAAGGAGTGGTAATTACTTCATCACCAGGTCTAATATTTACAGCTCGTAAAGCTAGAAATAAAGCATCAGTGCCAGAGTTACAGGATACACAATGAGGTACGTTTATATAGTTAGCAAATTGTTGTTCAAAGTCATCAACAATAGAACCACCAATATAACGACCAGAGGCAAGTACCTCTTGAACTTTAGTATTTAGTTGATCGCTAATTATTTCGTACTGTTGTGTTAAATCTAGAGGTGGAATATTAGTCATGTTAAAAATAAGAAATTCAAGAATAATAAGGGTATTCAATAATTAATAATTAATAATTAATAATTAATAATTAATAATTACCTCTCCTTGAAACCGATAGGATTGACTTAAAGGAAAATTTTTTCTCTCTTGGTCGATTGGATATGGCGAGGAAACCTCGCCATCCCTCGACCGCTTGTTTCTCCTTGAAAGGAGAGGCTTTAGCTATGCCCAATAATTATAAATCAGCTCTTTAAAGATTTTCCTGAACTTGCTATAAATTATGACGATCTGAGGGATACTTCTAGCTAGTATCAAAATTTATCCTATATTTTATTATATTCAGTTATTTGAATTAGCTAAGACTAACAAAATCTTTATTTCCAGAATATTTCCCAAACTTAAAATTTATAGTAATACCTCACCAGAAGTCTTAGGTTTTAAAGATTAGCAATATTTCGGGATGGAGGAACTTACCATAATTCTCAAGAATGCCGGAGAATATCTGATGATAACTAATCAAGATTTATCGATTATAGGAATGGTTGATAAATTGTACAAAATTTTCCCCGAACGCCACGGAGTAAAACCCCGTTAAATATATTTAGTTACAAGCCAAAAATTCGATCATCTTTGTAGTTATTTTCAGATAGTTAAGTGGCTATTTAAGTTTTTTTTTGATGGTCAAATATTCCACTTTCCCAAACTTTTTCAGTATGGAATTTTGCCACAACAAACTTAGGATTGCTATATTGAGATTGATAAATGAAAATAATTCACATATTCGGTGGCTAATAATAAAAAAATTGGGGTTGCTGATTAGGTAATGCTTTTCAATATTTTTGAACCCTACAACTATAGTTTTTTCATAGATATTTGAGACAAAAGCATGACGCATTCACCAAGGCCAAAAAATTTATTTACCTCGTGTGTTAATTACTTAATAGTTGAAGTTTCACATAAGCATAGCATTCTTTTTTTTAATTGGTATAACAACTAAGTAGGTACGCACGAAAAAATTAAATATATAACAAAAAGTAAAGTCGCGAAAAAGCCTTTTCCTTTCAACATAGCTGCTGTCTGCCTCCTGCCTTCCTAACCGCGATAAAATTTAACGCCTATCTACTTAATACTTTTTTGATATATAAAGCTATTCCACTATTTTTGAAACCCTAACATTGAGGTAATTTACAAATTATGAAATTCCTAAAAATCCAATTATTGAGATAAACTTATAGCACTCCATAAATAAGATTTAGTATTAGCAAAAACGCAATGCTATTGCTGGAACAAAAATAGTTTAACATTCTTTTATCTGATTGGTATAACAAATATGATTCAATTAACAATTACGGATATAGCTATGGCTTTAGGACTTATTGCCATAGCTATTGGTCTCTCAGCTTGGCAAAAATTAGGATTAGAATGGCAACTATTAATAGCTACAGTTCGTACTATTGTACAGTTAATATTTGTTGGCTATATATTAGCAATTGTATTTACTACTAAACAACCTTGGTTAGTAATAGCTATTATCTCTGTTATGTTAACAGTTGCTGCAGTAGTTGCTAGAAATAGAATTAGTCAAAAAATACCTCGGTTATTGCCTTTAGTTTGGGGTTCCATTTTAACCAGTACAACTTTAAGTATCAGCTATACAAATTTATTAGTTATTAAACCTGAGAATTGGTATGAACCTCAATATTTAATTCCTTTAGTGGGAATTGTATTAGGAAATGCAATGAATGGAGCAGCGATCGCTGGTGAAAGACTTGTCAGTACAATTAATTCTAATCCCATAGAAATTGAAACTTATTTAAGTTTAGGAGCTACACCCCAACAGGCAGTTGCTAAATATAGAAAAGATGCTATTCGTGCTGCATTAATACCTAATTTAAACCAGATGAGTGTAATTGGAATTGTCACCCTTCCTGGAATTGTTACTGGTCAGTTATTAAGTGGTGTTAATCCTTTGGATGCTGTGGCATATCAAATGTTAATTATGTTTCTTTTGGCTTTTGCTAATTTGACAACAAGTTTATTAGTTACTTATGCTTTATGTCAGCAATTTTTTAATCAGGATGCACAACTTATTAATGGATAATTGATATTGTAGAAAATCTTCTCCGAGTTGGTTTTGGTTCTTCCAATGAAGAGTTATTAGGAATTATTTCACAATTATTGGCATTGCCTTTTAATGGATAATGGATAATTGATATTGTAGAAAATCTTCTCCGGGTTCGTTTTGGTTCTTCCAATGAAGAGTTATTAGGAATTATTTCACAATTATTGGCATTGCCTTCCGAGGAAATTAGTCTATTAATTTTGCAGTTATCCCGTGAGGAATTATTGGCTAAGTTTCTCTGAGAAAAAGCATAGCTAATTTACCTATAACGTCTATAAAGTTCTAGATAAAATCAAACATGATAATGGAATAATTTACTTTCAAAATACATAAGACATTCAGAGCGTAGCGACGACAATTAAGCAATACTAAATTTTTTCGCAAAATGACATGAAGTGGATTAACATCAGATAGATAGTCTAGTTAATTTAAGGAAAACTTTATGGCGGAAACTTTTACCTTTGAAACAATCTTTTTTGAAGATTTTGAGTCAAACTTATCTCGTTGGACTGGAAGGTTTGGAGGTTCTTTTACAGGATTTATTACTAACGACCCACTACAAAATGACCAAGTTCTTTCATTTAGTGGTTTAGGAGCTGGAGGAGATATTTTCACACAAGAGTCCTTCAAAGTTCTGTTTAATAATAGTAATATTGGGATATATCGTTTATCTTTTGACTATTTAGGTTTAGAATTACCAGGAAGTATAGTAGGTAATTTGGGTGGATATGTAGGGTATGGAAGTGGACTGACCAACGCAGATGCCTGGGTTGCTGGAACAACTCGAGGTACAAATACCCTAGCTGAAGGTTTTATTGATTTACAGGATACTGGAAGATGGGAATCTGTTGAAATTCAAATTATATTGACAACTGATGAAGAAATTCACCTTCTATTTGAAGACTGGTCAGGTTCAGATGGAGTAACTGGTGATGTTTTTTTTGACAATATTCGTTTAGAAGCGTTAGTAAAAAATTCAGAAAATTTACTTCAAGGTAGTTCTGGAAATGACAAACTTTCAGGAACTAAAAAAAATGAAATTATTACAGGTGGAGGAGGCAAAGATACTCTCAATGGTGGAGGGGGAAATGATGAAATTAATGGTGGTTCAGGTAACGATAGAATTAACGGTGGTGCTGGAAGAGATTTATTAATAGGTGAAGGTGGGAATGATAATATTAATGGTGGGAACGGAAACGATTCTTTAATTGGTGGAACGGGTAAAGATAGACTTAATGGTGGAAAAGGTAACGATAATTTAGATGGTGGAAAAGGCAACGATAATTTAATTGGTGGAGGAGGAAAAGATAAATTTATTTATGAAACAGACAGGCGTTTTCGTCGCAATGATTTAGGAATAGATACTATTGTAGATTTTGTATTAGGTCAGGACAAAATTGTTCTAGATCAAACTACTTTTACCAGTTTAAATAGTCGTAGTGGTAGAGGTTTTAATGTGGCAAGAGAATTTGCAGTTGTTGATAGTAGGAATGCAGTTGCTAGAAGTCGCGCAGAAATTGTTTATGATTCTTCCAGTGGAGATTTATATTATAATCC
The DNA here is from genome assembly GCF_010672085.1 of Okeania sp. SIO3I5. GTDB lineage: Bacteria > Cyanobacteriota > Cyanobacteriia > Cyanobacteriales > Microcoleaceae > Trichodesmium. The sequence continues at coordinate 4,333 of NZ_JAAHHT010000028.1, read as the reverse complement.
TAATGGTACATCTAATGGTTTTGGTAATGGTGGAAAATTTGCCACTTTTACAGATATTCCACTACTCAGAGCTAGAGATTTTATGATTCAGTCCTAGATTATCTAATTGGAAGAAAATTTGTTTCTTATTTCTATAAGAACATAAATTTTGGTAAAGCTGAATAGTATTCTGGTAGTAAGGTCAAAGATTAATTTAATTTTCTTTATTTATCTAAGACTAATCTTAAATAATCGTCAGTCCAAGATCGATAGCATTTTGATAAGAAGTGGAAGCTTTATCTGATTTTCCTTGTTTCTCTAAGACTACTCCTAAATGATAATGACTCCAGGGAAAATCTGGTTTAATTTTAATAGCTTGATGGTAAGCTTCTGCTGCTTTATCGTAGAGATTATTTTCTCCCAAAATACCACCTAGTGTATGATAATAAACCCAAGATTTTTTGGGATTAATTCCAATTGCTTGAGCATAGGCAATCAAAGCTTCGTCTAATTTTCCTTGCTTTTGCAGTAGATATCCTATTTGATTGTAATATTCTTCAGTATAATTTTCTGATTGTTCTTTTTCGTTGTCTAAGATTGAAATATTCTGATTATTTTGATTTTCATTGCCATAACCTAATAAATCAATAATATTTGAGTTACATTCACGGATAATTTGCATTTGTTCGGCATTCAAAAACTCATAATAAGGGCGTTTATCATCTCTGAAAAATCCTTTAGCTTTTGGTAAATATCCATCGAATGGTACATTGAGTTTTTGACAAACAAAAGTTAAATCTGAGCAAAGATTTTCATACTTACCGATAAAATCAACTACTACTTCCTCGTTGATTGTGTAAATATTCTAGTTATTTTTATATGATGAATTAGTGTACTTATTTTTCAGCCAGTTATCAAATTTTATAGATTCGTTTTTACAAATAAAATAGTACCAAGATATAGCTCTATCAAAAGGATTTATTTCAAAACAAAACTTATAGTAACTATCCCAAATCGAAGGTTTTATTACACTTTGAATTTATTTAGCAGTGATATGGTTGAATTACTTTTTGTATTTATTTCCTTGAGCATCAAAATCCAAATAATTTTGTGGTTTTTTCCCAGGAAGTTTTCTGATAGCTTTATCTTCCCAGGAGATAGGAGTAATTACTTCATTATCGCCACAAAATCTAGATAAATAAATTTCAACTGATGTGCCAGCAGTCCTGATTGTTTTTAGGAAAATAAATTTATATTTATGGGATATTATCATTATTAAAAGAGAAGATTATAAAAGTTTCCAATTGAGCGATCGCTTCAAAAATACAGAACTTTATTTCTACTTTGAAAAAGCAGCATTTTTCTCATCTTGAAAATTTTGAGCAGAGAAAATTAGAGAAGTTATCCACATTGAGCGAGCGCTTCAAAAATACAGAACTTTATTTCTACCTTGAAAAAGCAGCATTTTTCTCATCTTGAAAATTTTGCTCAGAGAAAATTAGAGAAGTTATCCACATTGAGCGAGCGCTTCAGAAATACAGAACCTTATTTCTACTTTGAAAAAGCAGCATTTTTCTCATCTTGAAAATTTTGAGCAGAGAAAATTAGAGAAGTTATCCACATTGAGCGAGCGCTTCAAAAATACAGAACTTTATTTCTACCTTGAAAAAGCAGCAGTTTTCTCATCTTGAACTTTATTTCTACCTTGAAAAAGCAGCAGTTTTCTCATCTTGAAAATTTTGCTCAGAGAAAATTAGAGAAGTTATCCATATTGAGCGAGCGCTTCAGAAATACAGAACTTTATTTCTACTTTGAAAAAGCAGCATTTTTCTCATCTTGAAAATTTTGCTCAGAGAAAATTAGAGAAGTTATCCATATTGAGCGAGCGCTTCAGAAATACAGAACCTTATTTCTACTTTGAAAAAGCAGCAGTTTTCTCATCTTGAAAATTTTGCTCAGAGAAAATTAGAAAAGTTATCCATATTGAGCGAGCGCTTCAGAAATACAGAACTTTATTTCTACTTTGACAAAGCCGCCTTTTTCTCATCTTGAACTTTATTTCTACTTTGAAAAAGCAGCATTTTTCTCATCTTGAAAATTTTGAGCAGAGAAAATTAGAGAAGTTATCCATATTGAGCGAGCGCTTCAGAAATACAGAACTTTATTTCTACCTTGAAAAAGCAGCTTTTTTCTCATCTTGAACTTTATTTCTACTTTGAAAAAGCAGCATTTTTCTCATCTTGAAAATTTTGCTCAGAGAAAATTAGAGAAGTTATCCACATTGAGCGATCGCTTCAAAAATATAGAACTTTATTTCTACTGTGAAAAAGCAGCATTTTTCTCATCTTGAAAATTTTGAGCAGAGAAAATTAGAGAAGTTATCCATATTGAGCAATCGCTTCAAAAATATAGAACTTTATTTCTACTGTAAAAAAGCAGCCTTTTTTTCATATTGAAAATTTTTATCTTAACTAAATTATGACTCCCCTACTCCCTAATTCCTTTTCAACGATTAGGAAGATGAGCAGCAATTTTTAAACCTTGTGGGTTATAAACTTCTAAAGGAATTTTAGCATTATTACTAATAGCTTCTAAAGCAACCTGTAAAGTTTTCAAATGTTTTTCTAGTTCAGTACGAGTCTTCTTATCTTTACTACTTTCTACTGCCTTAGCTGTTTTTTTAATTTTCTCCACATAATCAGAAGTCAAACGCACAGTAATTAAATCTTTAGTTACGCTATATTCACAAATTTTTTGCTTGCCCTGACAAGTCTTAGTTAAATCCCGATTTGCTCTTGCTAAAGTATCTAATAATTTTTGGTTTGCTTGTGCTACTTTTAGCAAAGTATCATAAGATTTTATCAGAGGTTTTACAGAAGTAAAATAACTGGAATTAGTTGGTACTTCTTCTGCAAAATTTAGAGCTTTTTGCCAAGATTCTGCCGCCTCTTTCCAATTATCTTTTTTCTCAAAAACTTCAGCTTTTTTAGAGTAACTCATAGCTTGATTATAAGCTTCTTCACCAATCTCTTCTGTAACTCTACGTTCTTGTGCTTCCTGAAGTTTTTGTTCATACTGAGGTAGTAAATTTTTCGCTTCTAAAGAAGCAGTTGTTTGTGGAGGAATAGTAGATATTTTCTCCAAAGCATCTGCCCAATTTGAATATACATTTTTCCAGCTTTCAGGAAACTGAGCGATAACCTCTCTTGTCTCTGCTAACTGAGCAGCTCTTTTGGCAGCAATTAGTTTTTGATTAGCTTCCTCTTCAGTAGTTAATCTGCCTTTAATAGCAACTAAATACTTACGATATTGCTGCAATTTATTTTTAGCAAAAGGATAAGCTCGACTATCTTCCGGTACTTTTTCTAAGAGAGCGATCGCTTCTTGCCAAAGTGATTGAATTTCTACCCAGTCTTCTGTTGGTAGTGGCAAACCTTTACTATTTTGAGCTGCTTGTTCGCCGTTACGCAAAGCTTTTCTAATTGTTTCTAAATGTTCAGTTTCTATTTGGTAAGTAGACTTTAAATGTCGTGCTTCTAAGTAATGTATTGACCAAAATGGAATCTTTTCTAAATCTTGAACTGCTGTTTCTAACTTTTCTTGTGCCTGCTTTGGAACTAAAGAATTTTTGACATTTTTAATTGTTTCTAGTGACTGTTGATTTAACTCTTTTGCTGTTGGTATTATCATACATTTTCCAATTACACAGGGTTGAGTTATTGCATAAAAACAGCCTATTAAAATTGCTAAACTTAAACTAGCGCTGAGAAATTCTACTTGAGAAAAAGTTGTTAAATTAACAGTTGATTCTTTGGTTACAGGTGATTTTTTTTCTACATAATTTCTAGTTCTTCTTTTGATTTTTTTTGGAGATAAGTCTAATCCTTCTACATCAAAAGGATTATCTAAATCATCCAGTAATTTTGAGGTAATCTTGATTTCTGAATTTTGACTTTTCTCATCATAAATATTCTGATTTATAACAGGAGTATTTGCCTCAGATATCTCCTCAGATTCTAATCTAATAGATATTGCTTCTAAATCTTTTAAACTAAATGGATTATCTAAGGAATCTAATAATTCTGGAGTAATTTTTATTTCAGAATCTATATCTCTATCTATCCATTTCGGCATAAAAGTTAATGTAGATTCTTCTTGCGGACTTTTCGTAAAAAATGAATGATAGGCATAAGGATATATATGACCTATTACATTCAAACAAATACCTACTTTTTCTATAGATTCTAATTCCTGTTTTTGAACTATATTTTTTAACTCTATAATTGTTTTTTCCCTATCTATTACTATGTTTGCTGGATGTTGACAAACCAGATCGGAAGAGCGTCGTAGGTTG
>NZ_JAAHHT010000279.1 GCF_010672085.1 Okeania sp. SIO3I5 | reverse complement strand
GAACCCCTATCTCCTTGAGGGCGACCAAAAACTACCATGACATCGGGTGCCTGTTTGATATCAGGTTGTTTTTCTTTCGGAAACCAAAATAGGTCTCCAGCAATAAAAACATTGGGGTCATCTTTATAGATACCAGCAATGCCTCCGACTATAGTAGTGATAAAACGGAATTGAATGGTGTTTTCTGCCAAGGGTAAACCGTCACTTTCTGGATAAATTATTTCTGCTTCTTTTTCTTTTAAGAATGCCATTTGCCTAAGTCCTAGTAATATAAATCTTTTGATGAACTAAATGTTCGTATCTATAAACTTCTGCACTATTTCTAAAGGTAAGGAAAGACCATATGAAATTTGTTCAGCAGTTAAACCTATACTCAATAAACGAGGAAGAGCTTCTTGCTGCCATAAATAAGGAATAGCTTTTAAATTTCTTTCTCGTTCCGCCTTTTGACGTGCAGTTGCTTCTAAATCTCTTTCTCGTTCCGCCTTTTGACGTGCAGTTGCTTCCCGTTTTTTCTCCTCCATAATTTCTACATAAGTGCAAATACGTTCCCCATCTGGTCGGTAAATTTGTAATTCCTTACCAATTTTTTCAAAACGAATACCGATTTTCGGACTTACCCAACCCTCCATTTCTTCTATCTCATTCATCATTTTTCCTTGACGTAACCATCCTTTTAATCTCCCGCTCTCTGGGTAGTATACATAATATTCTTCGACTCCATATTCGGAATAAAACTCTAACCTTGTTACTTCCAACTCAGTAATAGTATTCCTAGGAGAAGCAATTTCAAATACTACCTGGGGAGGAATATTATCTTCTTCCCACTGTTTGTAGGAACTCCTATCTCCTTGAGGGCGGCCAAAAACTACCATGGTATCAGGAGCTTGTCTGATCTCTGGGTGTTTTTCTTTGGGATACCAAAATAAGTCTCCAGCAACAAAAACATTGGGGTTATCTTTGTATATAGCAGCAATTCCTCCCACAATAGTTGTAATGAAACGGAATTGAATGGTGTTATCTGCCAAGGGTAAACCGTCACTTTCTGGATAAATTATTTCTGGTTCTTTTATAAATTCCATTTCAGTTATTAGTAAAAGAGGGAACAGGGAATAGGGAACAGAGAATAGGGAATTTTATTTTTTTATTCCCTGCAAATAGTAGGTTATTGACCTTTTTTTTTGTCATTTTTAGTAACCGCTACTGGCTTTAAATCTACTTTTTATAGTAGCATAAATTGAGTTTTACAGGGAACAGAAAATGGGGAACGAAAATTTGCAATAGCTTATTTACCGAATCATTAATAATTATTAATTATTCAGGTTATAGCAGTCGAAGCAAAGGTCAGGAACTTATAAATCCTGAAACCTTCTGACAACTTACTATTCCCTATTCCCTATTGCCTATTCCCCAGAACGTAGCGCTATAAAAGCCTACCCCTTGAAAATGGAAAAAAAGTGCTAGGATATTTCCTGATTTTTAATCAAGCGCGGTTTTAACTAGAGGTAATATAGAATCCGGGTAATTAGTTATCGTATCGCTCTAGGAGTCAGGAGTCAGGAGTCAGGAGTCAGGAGAAAGAAAAGATTGGAATAGCATGAATTCTATAATTTGTATTCAGTAGAACATCTGTATTAAGAGAAAGTAATTTTGCAATTACTGTATAACCGGATTCTATATAATTATCAATTATCCATTATTCATTATTCATTATTCATTATTCATTAATCAATTATCCATCACCAAAAATATCATCTAATTTTTTACCTTTTGGAAGTTCGATAAAAACTCGATCGCCTGCTTTTATTCCTTGGAGAACTTGAATTTTATTGTCAATATTAAAACCTACAGTAACAGGTTGAAATTTCGGTTGATTTTTGGCATCGGGAATTAATACCCCAGTTTCTCCTTTTTTAGTAACGATCGCCACTGTCGGTACTACTAAGGCATTATCTAAGCGATCGCCTAAAAATTGTAAATCTACATTCATCCCTGACTGTAATTTTTCTTTACCAGTCTCTAGATCAACTCGCACTTCAAATAATGTTACGTCTCTTTCGACTATTGCTTCTGGAGCAATTAATTTCACCTTGCCTTGAAATACTTGATCGGGATAAGCATCAGCGACAATTTCTACAGTTTGCTCGGATTTAATTTGGCCTATATCTGCTTCTGGAACTTTTGCCAACACTTCTAAACCTCTAGCTAAAGCAACAATGGAAGTTGAGGAGGCAGAAGTAGCATTAGAAGCAGAGGTGGCAGGTGTCACGAACGCTCCTTTACTAGCATATCTTTGAGTAATAACCCCGGAAAAAGGAGCGCGAACTTTTGTCTCTTCTAATATAATTTCCTGATAGCGAACTTGTGCTTCTGCTTCGGCAACTTCAGCTTTTGCTCTATCAATTTCTTCTGGACGAGTACCATTAACCAACTCCTCTAACTGACTGCGAGCTTCGGCAACTTCAGCTTTTGCTCTAGCAATTTCCTCTGGACGAGTACCATTAACCAATTCCTCCAACTGACTGCGAGCTTCGGCAACTTCAGCTTTTGCTCTAGCAATTTCCTCTGGACGAGTACCATTAACCAATTCCTCCAACTGACTGCGAGCTTCGGCAACTTCAGCTTCAGCTTTAGCAATTTCCTCTACGCGAGTACCCTTTTCTAATAATTGAAAAGCCTGTTTTTCCTGTGCTACAGCAGCAGTTAAACGCTCTATCTCCGCTAGTCTAAATTGGGTGAGTTGTTCTAAACGTTTTTCCGCTTCCTGTAAATTAGCCTTGACTCGGCGATCGTCTCTCACATATTCTTCATAAGCATCGCGAGCGATCGCTCCTTCAATTTCCAACTTTTGATATCGCTCTAACCGTTTTGTCGTTAACTCTAACTCGGCTTTTGTCGCTTCTATTCTAGCTTTAGCTTGTGCAATTTCCTCTTCCATACTTCCAGTTTGAGCATCTTCCAAACGAGCGATCGCCTGTTCTAAACGCGCCTTTCCCTGAGCAATTTCTTCACGACGGTTTCCTGCTCGTAGTTGAGATAAATTAGCTTGAGTTCTATCGAAACGTGCCTTTGCGACAGCAATTTCTTCCCGACGACTGCCTGCTTGCAGTTGGGATAGACGAGCTTGCACTTGGTTTAAACGCGCTCTGGCAGCAGCAATTTCTTCGCGACGACTGCCTGCTTGCAGTTGGGATAGACGAGCTTCTACTTGATTTAAACGCGCTCTGGCAGCAGCAATTTCTTCTAGACGACTGCCAGTTTCCAGCCTCGCTAAGTTTGCCTTACTACTTTTAAGTCGAGCCTCAGCTTGACGAAGTTGGACTTCTAGTTCTCGGCTTTCCATACGGGCGATAACTTGGCCTGCTTGAACGCGATCGCCCTGTTCGACATATAATTGTGCTAAACGGCCTTGATTTTTTGGAGATAGGTTAACCCGTTGTATTGGTTGGACTTCTCCACTAGCTGTAATTCTAACGACTATATTTTGAGCTTGAACAGGTATCGTCAGGGTTTCGAGGACTTCTGGTTTGCCTCGAGACTGGTTACGAACTAGGTAGATACCTGTGGATAGGACTAAGAGTCCGACTGTTACTAGAGCGATCGCCCAAGGTTTGCCTCTATTTGGGCGCTCCTGGGGAGATTTTTCTTTAAGGCTATTTTGCTCTTGAGGTATAGTTGAGGCATAAGTTGTTTTGTCTTGGAGGCTAGTTTTCATCATCTTTTTCCTTCTCAAATTTTGGGAATTACTATTTCTATCTATGTTAATTTTTGACTAATTTATAATTATATGTTACATCTTATCGTAAAATCTTAGAGTTTGACTTTTAAGGCTAGCGCTTTGTAGCTATTAAGGATGCCTTGAAAAGTAAATATCTAGCCAGTCATCAGCCATCATTTACTAGGGCAAGGACAAGTGAAGTTAGAAGAATTAGAAGTATAGGAAAAAGCAGATGGGATAAACTAATATCAATGGCAAAAAATAATAGGATACTTCCTCAAGACTTCAGTTATGTTGACTATTTATATGGTAAACCTAGACAAATTGCTAAAGTTAAATCGGAACTTCAATTACCTTAAATTATCCTTATACTCTTAAGCAGATATTGGATGAAGATCGGCTATCAGAAAAACTATAAATTATTAGCTATTCTAAGTTTAGATATTTTTATTTTTGAGTTAGAGAGTTGAGATTCTCAGAAGGAGAATTATTGACACATTATGGAGTCGCAAGACTAGATATAAAAACTGATGATGATAAAATTAATAGAGAACAAAGTGGTTATTATTATACAGATAAGGTACGCGATGCTTCTGGTCAAATAATTATTCAAAAAAAAGTAAAGTGAAATTAGTTTAAGTAGCTTTAATTATGAATAAATAACTTGATAAATTGATTGAAGATTGCCTGCAAAAATTAGGTTATGAAAATTTCAAAAAGGAAATGATCGATGTTCTTACCAAGAATGAGGAGCAAGATGTTTTAACAATTATTGTTAATGAAGGTATTCATCCTAATTCACCTACACATAATCGTGGTGAAATTTATGTTGCTTCACGAGGAAGTCTTGATTTTAGTTCAAAATAAATTGTGGAAAAAGAGTTTAATAAAATCCTAATTAAAGTAGCCGAAAAACTTAAATCAAAACCTTGGAAAAAAGTTTATTTGGTTCCTTTTGGGCCTGCTGTATTATCAATGCAAATCAAGCTTCTTGTGTACAGAATTTTGTATATAGAAACCGTAGATTTTTTATATGCTGGACATGGAGTTTACTATGATTTAGATATAAATTTGAGATTAATTGCAGCACAGTCAAATCAATTCAAAATTCAAAATTATTAATTCTTGCATTATAATATCTGCCTAAAGTCAGAGGCTTGAAATAAGGAAAATATTTTTGATTTTTTCGTTCTACAGAACGACGCTTGAATCCTTAATTAGGGTTTGCTGAAAAAGCCTTTTTGTTGAGGTAGGGAGTAGTTAGGAGAAACGGAGAATTACAGAGCAGGTAGTCTGATATTTTGCCAGAGTGATTTTTCCGCACTTTTCAGCCCAAAATACTAACTTTTTCCACTTTTTAGACTGAAAAACTGGTATTTTTTGAGACTGAAAAAGGCTAAAATATTTATCAGTAAAGACTTTGAGATTAAGAGAGCAAACCCTAATTAAACAATTATTGAAATTAACTTATAATCAAAATTTTTGAACTTTGAATGCGTGAATTTTGAATTCAAAAAATGTTCATAAAGAAGTTTATACAAAAATAAAACATTTAACTATTTCAGGAATTTCTTAGTCATATACTCTCAAATGATATAGCACTACGCATTAAGGTTAGGACATTTATAAATCCTGTTTGCGCAGCATGACCTAGGAAAAACCCTTTGACAGTTTACTATTCCCTATTGCCTATTCCCTATTCCCTAGCGCTATAACTGATAATTGAATTCTCATCCCAATTTCCAAAGTTTAATACTTTTATCAAAACTACCACTAGCTAAAATTTCTCCATTCGGACTAAAAGCAACAGAATTAACCCACCGAGAATGCCCTTTAATAGTGCGTAAAAGTTTCCCTGTTTCTAGATGCCAAATTTTGATAGTATGATCCTTACTTCCACTAACTAAAGTTTGATTATCCGGACTAATAATTACAGAATTAACCTCATTAGAATGACCGCTTAAAGTTTGTAAAATTTTTCCTGTTTCTAACTGCCAAATTTTAATAGTTTTATCGCTACTACCACTAGCTATTTTGTTTCCATCAGGACTAAAACTTACAGATAAAATTCTGCCCTGATGACCGACTAATGTAGAAATTTCTATGCCTGTTTCTAGATTCCAAGTTTTAATATTATTGTGGCTACCTGTAACTAAAATTTTTCCATCGGGACTAATATTAATTCCATAAATACTGTCAGAATGCCCGCGAAAAGTATGCAGCATTTTCCCTGTAGGTAGATGCCAAATTTTAATAGAATCATCGCTACTACCACTCACTAATTTTTCTCCATCAGGAGTAATAGCAATAGAAGTAACTCGCATAAAATGACTTTGCAAAGTCAGTTCTGTTTCTGTTTCTAAATGCCAAATTTTAATCGTGCCGTCGTAACTTCCACTAGCTAATATATTTCCATCTTTGCTAATAGCGATCGCTACTACATCATTAGTATGACCTTCAATTATGCCTAATTCTTCTATTTCTAATTCTTCTCCTATTTCTAGATGCCAAACTTGAATAGTACCATCACCATTACCACAAGCTAAAACTTGCCCATCTTGACTAATAACTACAGAATAAACTCTTTCTGAATCTGTATTTAAAGTTGCTTCTAAGGAAACTCCATTGGGCAAACTTAACTTTAAATGTTTGGGGTGAATCCGAAAATAACCAACAAAATGACTGCCTCCTATAGCTAGGATTAAAATTATTCCTCCTACTAAAAATTTTCCTGAATTTTGAGAGAAAAATTTCTCTAGTTTGTCATCTTGAATTTGCCTTTGCTGATTTTCTGGAAAAATTCGTTCAGGATTTAATTTCTGTTGGAAATAACTAAAAATTTGAGTGGCAGCTAATCCCAACAATAAAATTCCAGTACCTAAGAATAATTTTCTCTGAATTGGATAAGATTTTTTTGGAATTAAAGGTTGAGATAAATTATCTTTTAAATTTGCTAATCTTTGTAAGAGTATCTGAGTATTTTTCGGCTGTTTGTCTGAAATTAAATCATCAATAAAATCTGCTAATTTTGGCGAGACATTAGGAACTTGGTTTCGCCAGTTTAATGTATTAGTATCAGAATTTAAGAACGTGGATGGAAGTTGACCAGTTAACAAATAAATAAAGGTATATCCTAGGGCAACAAAATCTGATTCTGCTGACTGTAATTCTAGAGAAAAATTAGTTAATGTTAATTGCCCATTGGGGCGAAGAATAATATTACTTGGTTGAATATTTTGATAGAAAAATTGTTTTTTGTGTAATAAATCTAAGATTTCTATGAGTTGAGTTAGCCATTCAAGAGCTAATTCTTGATCGAGAGGTAAATTGTTTTTTCCTAACCAAGTTTGTAGGTTTTCTCCAGGAATTTTTTCTATAACTAAACAGTGTAATTCTTGATTACTATTTCTCGGCAAAAATGTAAAATATCCACCAGGTTTTACTCGGGGAACTCCAGGATGATTAATTTCTGCTAATACTTTCGCTTGTTGTTGAAATTGAGAAATAAATTCTTGGCTATTGATGTTTAATACTTTGAGAATTTCAAGAGTCTCTTCTCCTTTTACTTCTACTTCATAGGTAGCTATCCCAAGATCGTCACTAATTTTTTTGACAGCTTGATATTGCCCTTCTATTAATAATTTTGAGCCACAAGCTGTACAGTATAAAAGGTTATTATGATTTTCTGGGTAAGAACAATTAGGATTAATACAGTAGCTCACGATCGCTGCCAATACTTTTTTCTAATTATAGCTAATTTTGGGTTTTATCTGTTGCTGACATAAAATTGTTTAGCAGTCTGGTTCACTTTTAAGTTGTAATATTTTGCTGGTAGAAGCATTTCATGTTGTGGAGCAAAACGCCATTACCGAATAATTAATAATTATTAATTAAATAATTCAGCTCCCTTCGCCTCCCCTTACCAATGGATATTTTTGTATCGCGCTTTTATTAATCAATAATTGATATTTTCCTATCCTGTTTTCATTATCCATTATCCATTAAAAAGATTTTCTTATTTTCAATTCCCTCAAGGTTTTAAGCAGAGGTAATATCCATTAATGAATTATCAATTAATGAAAGGAGTCAGGAGTTAAGAAGTCAGCTAGGGGAGCCTCGGATTGGCGAGATACATAATTTTTAATTTTAAAGATTTTCAGCTCAAATTAACTATTATAAAAATTTTCACAACCAATGCTCGGATTGCTTTTTTTTTAATTAACAGAACTTACGCTTTCCAAGCCAAGAAACCGGGTTTATTCCTTGATTATTGTCGCTCAAACAAACAAGCTTCGTTGATAAACCCGGTTTCTGCGTAAGTCATAATGAAAATGAAACTCTTATTAATTTGAATTGTAATTAAGGTAAACATTCAGCTATTAGCTGTCAGCTCTCAGCTTTTAAATGACGAGCTAGAAAAAGTCAACCCATAAAATTATGTAGTAGGAAACGTAGATATGACTCCATAGTTTACTAAGGTTAACTGATGAGCTTTTACCCATACTTTTAATTCTTTAAAATCTCTCAATTGCTTTTTCCTCCTTCAAAAATAATGAAACCGATCACTGAATGCTAAATGCTGACCCCTGACCGCTGAATGCTTGCTAATTAAGCTTGAAAATTCTCCCAAGGTTGTTTTCTTCAACCTAGTAAAAAAATGAACAAAAAAAGCAAGAGGAAGAGTTCAGAAAACCGGGCAATTTTTTTTACTATTCAACTATTTTTGTTAATAAAAAATCTTTTCTCTCTCATTTCACACCAACCATACCCTTTGTCCTTTTGAATTTTAACTTTGCCCATGAATTAGTGCTGCTAAACTTAGCTAATTATAATATTTATCTATGTTATAGCAATTCCCATACTTGTGAGGTACAAAATTCTAGGTTTTAGGGAACAGGGAACAGGGAACAGGGAACAGGGAATAGAATAAAAATAAAATATAGATGTACCATTAGACTCTGGGAAACGCTATATGTGTTATGTTTAAGGTAAATCTGTACAATTCAATATATGCCAAAAGTCAATAAGCAAAAGTCATAAGTTAAAACAATGTAAATGTATGAGTAGCCAAATTTTAATTGATAACTATTTAAGCGTGATTATTTGATAATCTGCAGTATGGAATTATTTGTAATATTATTTAAGTAAATTCATAAGGAATCTGTTCTAGTATAATCAAAATCTTTTACTATTACTTCAGAGATTTGACCGGAAAATAAAGGTATAAAGCCTCTCCATTCATGGAGAAAAAAGGAAAAAAATTCCTTTTAGCCAATCCTCTTCTTTATAAGAAGAGGTAATTATTAATTATTAATTATTAATTATTAATTATTGAATATAGCAATTGAAGCAAAGGGTGCGGACATTTCTAAATTATCAAACTTAGTCATAGATTATTTTTTTTTACTTTTTCATGGGTGACTTTTACTTTGTGCGTAGCGCTGTAGCGACTAAGGGTATACATGGTCTACTTCTAGTTTTAACGATACCTAACCCTAAGCACAGCAAAAATTTGACATTACCTCAAACTTATTCTGGTATCAAAGTATTTTTAAAACTTTAGTTTAACCTTACTGTTTTCTACTTTTGTTTTATGCTACATTCATACTGTATTTATAATTAATTATCTGTAAAGTAAAGTAGTAGTTTAGTGGGTAAAGCTTCGAGATTGTATAGCTAAAATTTTCATAAATCACCTATTTTTAACTAATAGTAGCGAAGCTCAAACTAAACTATAATTATCTATAAATCTATAAAAGTTGCCTCTAAAAACTCCTGAAAGAACATCATGCTCCACTACAAATTCACTTTTTTTACTATTACATGGTTGACTTTCTTTTGCTTTTCTCCAACTGCGAGTAGAGCTATAACTGATGATTCTAGCATAGGAGAATTTAGCAATCGTACCTTAACAAAAACAGAAAACCTACAACAATCTCATCAAAATTATCCAGTTACTCTGTATATTGCTCAAGATACTGATTCAAAAGGCAATGAATCTGAAAAGACAAAGAAAAAACAATCGAATTCCTCTGATTCAAAAGTGCCTCAACCAGTTCGTTTCATACTCAAAGCTCTTAGAGGACGAAAAACACTATTTCTGTTGAGCATCATATCTGTTCTGGTTACTGGTACAGCGGTATTTATTTTACTCAAGCTCTTTGACGATCATCAACCTAAAGATTTAGATCCAGAAGATATATCATCTCCAGAGAATATACCAGAAGCAACTTCACCCGAGCTAGAAAATAATTACCCCAATGTTAATACCCCTGAATGGCCAGCACCTCCCGAAGACCCTTCCATGGCCAATACTGAAAATTCTTTAGATTCTTTTGTTCCTACACCACAAGGGGACTCAGAGGAAAATGGTTATGTACCAATTTCCCAGAATAACTCCAAACCACATCATCAAGAAATTGAAGCAAAAACATTTCCTATAGTTGATGATAATTATTCTATTGATCGCCAAGAAAATAATAATTATGCACAAAAAGAAAATAATGATTATGAGCAACAAGAAACTCAATTAATAGTTGATGATAATTATTCTATCAATCGCCAAGAAGATAATAATTATGCGCAAAAAGAAAGTAATGATTATGAGCAACAAGAAACTCAGCTAATAGTTGATGATAATTATTCTATTGATCGCCAAGAAGATAATAATTATGCACAAAAAGAAAATAATGATTATGAGCAACAAGAAACTCAGCTAATAGTTGACGATAATTATTCTATTGATCGCCAAGAAGATAATAATTATGCACAAAAAGAAAATAATGATCATGAGCAAAAAGAAACTCAACTAAATTTATCAAAAGTAACTGAAAAAAATTCTATCGTTCAAGACTCAAACAACATTATTCAGCAAAATAATTATCCTTTGCCTCAAGTTAATATTGTTGAACAGTTGATTAATGATTTGCAAAATTTTGACTCTAAGAAACGACATCAAGCTATTTGGGAACTTGGGCAAAAAGGAGATTCTAGAGCTGTTCAACCATTAGTTAATTTACTGATCAATTCTGATTCTAAACAGCAAAGTTTAATCTTAGCAACTCTCTCAGAAATTGGCACTCAAACATTAAAACCAATGAGTAAAGCTTTAGCAATATCACTACAGAATGATAATGCGGAAGTCAGAAAAAATGCTATCCGAGATTTAACACGAATTTATGAGTTAATCATTCAAGTAACTAAACTATTACAACAAGCAGAGTATGACTCAGATCCGGAAGTTGAAAAAACCGCAAAATGGGCATTAGAGCAGTTAAATAGAATTCACACGAGGTGAAGGAAGTGTAGGGAGTGTGGGAAGTGTAGGAAGTCTTGACGTGCGGAATGTGGGTTATCAGAAACCGGGGAAAGTGGGAAGTAAATGTTAGTTTTGTAAAGCATTTGAGACTTTCCCCGGTTTCTCTGTTTTGGCTTTGGAGCATTATTTAAAAAACCGGGGAAAGTGGGAAGTAAATGTTAGTTTTGTAAAGCATTTGAGACTTTCCCCGGTTTCTCTGTTTTGGCTTTGGAGCATTATTTAAAAAACCGGGGAAAGTGGGAAGTAAATGTTAGTTTTGTAAAGCATTTGAGACTTTCCCCGGTTTCTCTGTTTTGGCTTTGGAGCATTATTTAAAAAACCGGGGAAAGTGGGAAGTAAATGTTAGTTTTGTAGAGCATTTGAGAAAAACCCGGTTTCTCTGTTTTTACTTTGGAGCATTATTTAAAAAACCGGGGAAAGTGGG
>NZ_JAAHHT010000278.1 GCF_010672085.1 Okeania sp. SIO3I5 | reverse complement strand
GGGAGGAACAATTCTGTGTAAAATTATCAAAAAAATGTATTTTTCAACACACTTTTCTCCCAAAAAAGCCTTTGATTCGCTTGCACATAACTTATCTATAATGCCCAAGTTTTATGTTAAGAAAGATATGAGTAAGGCATAGCCTCCTAAATTTAAGAGTAGAAAATCAAGGCAAACTGCAAGGTTTACAAAAGGAGGATTTAAACTTGGTTAGCATAAGGTGTATTTAGCTAAAATAGGACAGCTGAAAATTGTCTGGTCAAGAGAATTACCTGATACTCCATCATCAGTAACAGTAATCAAAGATTCAGCTAACAGATATTTCTTAAGTTTTGTGGTAGAAATTTTGTCAGAAGTATTACCTAAAACTGATAATTCAGTAGGTATAGATTTAGGAATTAAAACTTTTGCTACTTTGAGCGACGGTACAAAGATTGATGCCCCAAAACCGCTAAAGAAGCGAATTAAGAAGTACCGAAAATTAAGTAAGTCATTATCTAAGAAAACTAGAGGTACAAATCGTTATCAAAAAGCCAGATTGAGAATTGCTAAATTTCATGCTAAATTAAAAGATACAAGAACCGATTTTCTGCATAAATTATCCACCGAAATAATTCGTGAAAACCAAACAATTGTTTTAGAAGATTTGAATGTATCTGGTATGGTTAGAAACCGTAAATTATCGAGAGCTATTTCTGATTTAGGCTGGAGAACCTTCAGATATAAAAAAGACTTTTGAGCGCAAACCCTAATAGACATCTCCGAAAATCAAAAATAAAATCAATTCTCATTCATAAATTATCTATTCTTTCTTCCTGCTCCCTGTTCCCTGTTCCCTGTTCCCTCTTTTCCGGAGATGTCTAATTAAAAATCATCAGGAAAAAATAAATAAATAGCCCTATCCTACAATTGATGAGGACAGGGCTACAATATCCGTCAAGGAACAGAAATATCAACACTTATTCAAGTTAATCCCAACTTCCTTGGCCATAGCTTGTATGCCTTTGTGTTCCAAAGTTTTAATTGCTTTAGTAGATAATTTTAGCTTTACCCAACGATTACCTTGAGGCCACCACACTCTTTTCCACTGGAGATTTGCGTGCTGTAATTTGTGGGTACGAATGTGGGAGTGGGAAACTGCATAGCCATTATTAGCTTTTTTTCCCGTCAATTGACATTTACGACTCATAACTTTTCCCTTCGGTCTTGTACTTACAACCTTTTTATTATATAGGTCATTTCACTTATAGCGCTACGCCCTAGGCAATAGGGAATAGGAAATAGGGAATAGTAAACTGTCAAAGGGTTTCACGATTTAGAAATGTCCGCGCCCTTTGCTTCAACTGCTATATCAGTCCCTCCGCTCCCCTCCCCCCTTTCCAAGCTATCCATTACCCACATCTTTACTTAACATAAAGCTTGGGCATTATAGACGAGTTATGTATTGCTCTTGGGATGGCTTTTTCGACAGAAAAAATGTATTTTTCCATACATTTTTTTGAGGAATCCAGACAATTCTTACTCCCCATCCTCCCCACCCGGACCACAAGGCTTTCAGCAGTTATGGGTAAGGGATAGCCTTGGATAGGGGGGTTAGGGGGGATGGAGAGCGCGGGACTTCCTGCTGGGGGAGTGAAAGCTGACTCTGTTTATAATGCTTTTTCGGTTAACTTAGTCAATACTTCATTAGAACGTTCGACAAAATCTTTCATACCCTCAGCATCAAAGCCTTTTTGTGCCATTAAAGCTAAATCGTAAACATGATGACAGATTTCTTTGGCTAATTCTGCTGAGGGAGACTCCCCACTACCCTGAATAATACCACCTTGACTTATATTAGCGAGATTCTGAATTAGTGGATGGGCTGTATTAACTAACAAAACGTGGTCTTCGGGAAATTCTGTTTTTTCTTGCTGCAATAAAGCTGTCATATCCCGTAACCTGCGCATTGCTTCTGGCAATAATACCATTGCTGGAGGAGTAGTTTTGGCATCTTCTGATTTTAATGCCTGAGCTTTAACATTTACCTTGGGTTTATTTAGTGCTTTTTCAAATAATTCTTTAATTTGTTCGCTGCGAGTTTTATTGGTGGTTGGATCGACTATTTCTGATTGATTGTCTTTGTCAATTAATGTTTCATCTAAATCAGAATCTACTCGAGAAAATTTAACATCTTGATATTCTCTTTCTAGGAAACTAATAAAGTGAGTATCAATGAAAGAGTCGAGGAATAAAACTTCTAAACCTTGGTTTTTATGTAGGTCTACATAAGTTGCTTGGGATGCTGGATCGGTAGAATAATAAACCCGATTTTCATGGCTTTCTTTATTACGTTCTAAATATTCTTTTAAAGTAGTGTAAGAAAAACCTTGTGCGTCAGTATTTTTAGCTTCAGAATTTTCTGGAGTTACTTCTTGCCAAATATCTTCTCCTTCTGCTTGTACTTCTACTGCTGCTTTAGCTTCAGTTTCAGTTGTTTCACCCTGGTTTAGTTGAGCTGTGGTGCGGAAAATTATGATGTCTTCTACTTGCTTTTTAAACTTATCGTCATTCAAGGCACCAAACTTAACAAAAGTACCTACATCTTGCCAACCACTAATATATTTACCTCTTTCATCACGATAAAGTTCTTTGAGGCGATCGCCTACTTTTTTGGCTATATAATCGGCGATTCTTCTGACAGTTCGATTACTTAATAAGGAACTCCGAGAAACATTTAGAGGAATATCTGTACTATCGATTACTCCTCGTAAAGGCATTAAAAATTTAGGGATAATTTCTTCACAATGATCGGTAACAAATACCTGGTTACAGAACAGTTTAATATTGCCTTGAGTAACATCTACATCTGGTTTTAATTTGGGAAAATAAAGAATGCCATTAACAATAAAAGGATAATCAGTATTGAGATGAACCCATAAAAGAGGATCTTCTTGGAAAGGATAAAGATGACGATATAGTTCTAAGTAATCGTCTTTAGTAACATTCTGAGTAGATTCTCGCCAGATTGCCTTATGTTTATTAACTTCCTCACCCTCGAATTTAATAGGCACTGGCATAAAATCACAGTAGGTTTTAATCAACTGTTGAATCCGAGTTGGTTCGAGATATTCTTTTTCTTCATCTTGCAAAGTTAAGGTAATAGTTGTACCTCGTTCTGTGCGAGTCGAATCTGATAGTTCAAATTCTGGAGAACCGTCACAACTCCAATGAACAGCTCCTGCTCCTTCTTGATAAGAAAGCGTATCAATCTCTACCTTTTTTGCCACCATGAAAGATGAGTAAAAACCTAAACCAAAATGACCGATAATAGCGTCATTATCGCTACCTTTATATTTTTCGATAAATTCTTCAGCACTGGAGAAAGCAACTTGATTAATGTACTTTTTAATCTCATCGACAGTCATGCCAATACCATTATCAGTAATGGAAAGAGTTTGATTATCTTTGTCTATTTTAATTTCTATTTCTGGATTAGTAACATCACCACTATACTCTCCAGTTCGAGCCACCATTTTTAATTTAGCAATGGCATCTACACCATTAGATACTAATTCTCTAAGGAATATTTCATGGTCAGTATAAAGAGATTTTTTGATAATTGGAAAAATATTTTCAGTATGGATACTGATTTGACCTTTTTCTAGTGTTGTACTCATAGTGTTTATCTATTTTATCTATGTGAATTAATTTCATCTGAGCATTAAGGTAATTATCCAGGTTTGTTATCTCTTGTATAGATGTAAAATTAGAGAAATTTTCTGGTCATTCACTCCTAAACTTATTGCTCAATACTATTTAATAATTGTGATTTATAGAGTCTTTTTTTTAAACAGGGATTGCACCAAATATCTGATTCGGATTTCACTACCTATGAAATTCTCGTACAATACATAGTGATTTTAAAGGTAAATATTTTTCTAGGTATCTAAATAAATTAATTTAATCTTAAAAAAAGTAAGTTAATAAAGGAATAAATGTTTAATATTAAAAATTATTAGCTACTTGTCTATATAGTTATAGTTTGTAAATTTAGAACCCTTATGAAAGCATATTTCAGGTTTTTGAAATATAGCAGCAGCTAAGGTTTGATTTCTGGATGTTGAACTACGAAAATTACTGTGCCACATTTAGGAATGATTTTTAAATAAAGTCCAGATTTTTTGTGAAAGAACTCAGATGATATGGAGTTGAGGCAATTTAACTGGTGTAGATAATAAAATCCTTATTGTTGATATGGAATATTCTATAATTCTGTTGCTACAAGAAGAAATTGCACTTAAAATCTATAGATGTGATAAGATATTGATGCCTCTACTAAAACCTCAATATTTATCAGGGAAACCAAGCAAAATCCCAAACTTGAATAATTTTCTAGGATGCTTAGGAATAAACAAGATATAGCAGTCGAAGCAAAGGTTAGGACACTAATCATTAGCCTAAAATCCAGACAAAGCAAGATTTTTCCTTCTGCCCCCCCCAATCACAAGCTATCCCTGATCAGGAACTCCTGAAACCCTTGTGGGAGGGTGGGGAGGATGGGGAGGTGTGGGAGGAGGGGGAGGAAGAATCCCGCCTACAATCATCAAAAAAATGTCTAATTCAATACACTTTTCTGCTGAAAAAGCCGTTTATGAAGCATGAAGATAACTTGTCATTAATGCCCAAGTTTTATGAAAAGAGAAAGATGTTTATAAAGCATAGCTTTCAAAGGGGGGTAGGGGGGATGCATAAATGCCTTTTGCTATACAATAAGCTATAAATAATTGAAAAAAAATTATGATTTATGTTGAGTAACCATTTATGTACAAATCACAACCAGATATAGCTATTTTTCTCCGAAATTTAACAGGAGGAGGAGCAGAGCGTGTCATGCTCAATTTAGCTTCTGGCTTTCAGAAAAAAGGAGCTAATGTAGAGATAATATTAACTAATGCAGAAGGAAGATTTCTCGATCAAGTACCAAAGGAAATAAAAGTAATAAGCTTCGATAATCGTAATCTATATGGAAGTAATTTGTACGGTAAGTTTAAGCTAACAACAGGATTTCAATCTTTAAGAAGTTTGCCCAAACTTGTTAATTATCTGGGAGAAAAAAAACCAAAAGTCTTACTTTCTGCTACACACTTTACTAACGAAATTGCTATACTTGCCAAAAAAATTTCGGGAGTATCTACTCCTATTTTTGTCTCAGAACATACCAATATTTCTGTAGAAGCAAAACTTGTAGAACAAAAATCGTCTCGTTTAGTTCCATTGACTGCCAGACTTTTATACCCTTTTGCAGATGGAATAGTAGCTGTTTCTCAAGGTGCTGCTGATAGTTTAGCTGGTATAACTAAGATTGCATCGGAAAAAGTTGACGTTATTTATAACCCAGTTCTCACACCAGAATTGAGAGTTAAAATGATGGAATCTATAGAACACCCTTGGTTAGAAACAAATGAGGTTCCAGTAGTAATAGGGGCAGGTAGGTTTGTAGCGCAAAAAGATTTTTCTACCTTAATTCGAGCTTTTGCCAAGGTACGACAAGTACGACCTGCTAAACTAATGATGTTGGGTAGTGGTAGAGATGAAAAAAAATTAAAGGCTTTGGTAAAAGAGTTAAATATAGAAGAATATGTTGCTTGGGAGGGCTTTGTTAGCAATCCTTTTGCATATATGAAGCAGGCAGCAGTATTTGTTTTGTCTTCTTTGTGGGAAGGTTTACCCACTATATTGATAGAAGCATTAGCTGTGGGAATTCCTGTAGTTGCAACAGATTGCCCTAGTGGCCCATCAGAAATTCTGGCTAATGGTAAGTATGGCGAATTAGTACCAGTGGGAAATAGTGAAGCAATTGCTTCAGCAATTTTAAGGGTGTTGTCTGGAGATGTTAAGTCAGTTGATTCTGATTGGTTGGAACAGTTTACTTGGGAAACTTCTACTCAAAGATATCTAGATTTTTTGGGAATTAGCGATCGCTAAGATTGCTCTTTTTTAGAATGTTAAAAATTGAGAAATTATACTAATTTCACTAAATATTTAATAATTTTATGTCAAAAAATAGACCTGACGTTGCTATTTACCTCCGCTTACTCTATGGCGGTGGTGTTGAAAGAATTATGGTCAATTTGATGCAAGCTTTTGTAGAGCGGGGGCTTTCAGTAGACTTGGTAATGAATACTGTGGCTGGCCCTTACTTGAGCCAAGTGCCTCCAGAAGTCAGAATTGTAGATTTAAAAGCGCCTCGAATGCTGTTAGGTCTTCCTAAATTGGCAGGTTATTTACGAAGGGAAAGACCAATCGCTTTGCTTTCTGGTCTTCACTATAATAATGAAATTGCATTGTGGGCTAAAGCTCTAGCATTTAGTTCTACAAGGGTTGTTGTGTCAGAGCGAAATACTCTTTCTGTCCATGCCAATAATCGTAGCACAGACCGTTGGTCTCCTCTTTTGGCAAAACTGTTTTATCCTTGGGCTGATAGTATTGTGGCTATTTCTCAGGGGGTAGCTCAAGATTTGGTTGAGGTAACAGGTTTACCCAGAGAACGCTTTCAAGTAATTTATAATCCGGTGGATATTCGTCAACTAGAGAAAAAAGTTCAACAAACTCTAGAACATCCTTGGTTTCAATCGGCAGAACTTCCGGTTATTTTGGGAGTAGGAAGATTGGAAAAACAGAAAGATTTTCCAACTTTAATCAAGGCGTTTGCACAAGTGCGACAAGTACAATCAGCTCGTTTAGTGATTTTGGGCAGTGGTCAAGAACGGAAACAACTAAATTCCTTGGTTAATGAGTTGGGTGTGAAACAAGATGTGGCTTTTTTGGGATTTGTGGAAAATCCCTATGTTTATATGGCTCGATCAGGTGTGTTTGTCTTGTCTTCAGCTTGGGAAGGTTTTGGTAATGTTCTCTTGGAAGCAATGGCTTTAGGAACTCCAGTTATTTCTACTAACTGTCCGAATGGACCTAAAGAAATTTTGGATAATGGTAAGTATGGTGAACTTGTGCCAGTGGGAGATAGCCAAGCAATGGCAGAGGCGATTTTAAGAGTGTTATCTGGTGAGGTTAAGTCTGTTGATTCAGATTGGTTGGAGCAGTTTAAACTAGAGACTGTTGCTCAAAAATATTTGGATGTTTTGGGGATTGAAAACGTAAGAGTAGAAAATGATTAAAGTTGCTTATCTAGAATTACTTGTGGTCGATTGGTACATCACCTTATTTTCAGGTAAGCAAATGGTAAATTAACCTCTTGCTTTTAAATCTTTATCAAACAATCATATTCAATAATCAAATTTTACTTGAGATTAGAATTATTAATAACATGATTAACAAAGCGAAAGAACTTTTCAATAAACCAATAGATTTATGCAGACAATATAGACAAATTCAACGAGATAATCTTGCACTTCAATTAATCCATGATTTTTTACCACTTTCTACCAACTATTTTCCTGCAACAACGGCATCTATCAACCCTCATACTTTAGGATGCATATTAAATGATATAAAAATAAATCAACGCAAATATATGATTGAATTTGGTGGAGGACTTTCAACAATATCTTGTGCAAAATTTGCAAAATTGAATAACATAGAACTTCAGTTATTTACAGTAGAAGATAATGAGGAATATATGCACATATTAGACAAAATTCTTAGAGAAGAAAACCTGATCAATATAGTTCACTTAATATATGCACCATTACAGCCTACTTCTTTATCTTTAGAAAATACTCCATGGTATAGCGAAGCTATCAAAGATAATATTGGTAATACTAAGTTTGATATCGTGCTTATAGATGGTCCTCAGGCATGGAAAAAACATAATTATCTTTCTCGTTTTCCAGCTTTACCTTTCCTATTAAGAGAAAAGTTATTAGCGGAAAATTATGCTATCTTTTTTGATGATACAAATAGAAAGGGGTCACAAATAGCTATTCAGAGATGGCAAAACGAGCATAAAGTTCGGTTTGTCAAACTTAGTGATGTGGCTTCAGTTAGTTTTAAAGGAAATCATTTCAATCCAATATTGTGGTAATTTTTTTTGGCGTTGCTAAATAAGGGAAATATAAATTTCTTCACGCTTGAAATAACGTGGTTTCGTCAATACATAAAATGGCACAGTTTAGAATGAAATAGCCCTGATAATTTGCACTATTGTTTTGGTTGAAAATTTGCCACTTAGTTGAATTTCATACCTTAAATCAGCAACACCTTTTTTGAATTTCTAGTTATGAAGATTTAATAGCAATTGTTTGTCTATATGACTAAAAACTTAGAGAGTGATCGCTATTCCCGATTTTTATAAGACATCTCCAAATAATAAAAAATTAAATCAATTATCATGCAGAAATTATCAGTTATATCAAATCCGTTTGATTGAACATAAAAAATTATCCAATCGTTATAACTACTAAATCTTTGTAATTATATCTCCTTGCGATCTAGAATTTGGTTATATAATATAAGTTGATAATTCTATAATTACTTCAATTTCCCCACTCCCCTACTAAAACTACTGCATTCTATCAATTGTCCTATACTGAATTGCCTCACCAACATAAGCGGGTTTTAACTCCTCATCACCTGCCAAGTCAGCAATAGTCCTCGCTACCTTCAAAATTCGATCGCTCGCTCTTGCTGACAAACCTAATTTTCTAATCGCCCCCTCCAATAAACTGCGACTACTATCATCCAACTTACACCACTTAGGAAAATGACGACTCTGCATCTGAGCATTACAACTCAAACCAGTCTCTTCCCGAAACCGATGTCGAGCGCGATCGCGTGCTTCTTTTACTCTCTCCCTAATATCTACCGATGCTTCCCCAGTTTCCTGCCTAGTAATTTCCTCCGGTTTCAAGCGACTCACCATCACTTGTAAATCTATTCTATCCATCAATGGTCCCGAAAGTTTCCCCCAATATTGCTCCCGTTGCCGTGGGGAACAAGTGCATTGTTGAATGGGGTCGCCATAATAACCACACGGACAAGGGTTTGTACTGGCAACCAAAGTAAACTGAGCGGGAAATTCTACCGAGAGTCTAGTGCGGGATATTGTCACAACACCATCTTCCAAAGGTTGACGCAAATATTCCAAAACATTGCGATTAAATTCCGTTAACTCATCTAAAAATAATACCCCTCTGTGAGATAAAGAAATTTCCCCCGGTCGGGGAAAACTACCCCCACCCACCAAAGACGGTCCCGATGCCGAATGGTGGGGACTGCGAAACGGGCGATCGCTCACCAAACTCCCCCTATCTTTCAACAACCCCGCCACCGAATAAATTTGAGTTACTTCCAACGCTTCCTCAAAAGTCAAAGGAGGCAAAATACCCGGTAAGCGTCGTGCCAACATAGTTTTCCCACTGCCAGGGGGTCCGACAAAAATTAAATTATGCCCTCCTGCAGCAGCTATTTCTAAAGCGCGACGGGCATGATTTTGTCCTTTAACTTCCTTTAAATCTAAACCTGTAAATTCTTGTTTTGCCAAAATCTCGGCAGTATTAATTTCTACAGGAGAAAAACTTGCCGGATTATTCAAAAAATCTGTGACTTCAAAAATATTATCAAATCCATAAACCGATAACCCTTTGACTACTGCTGCTTCTTTGACATTGCCAGTAGGCACAACTAAACCAGTAATTCCCATTTTTTCCGCAGCAGCAGCAATAGGTAAAACCCCAGAAACTGGTCTTAAACTACCATCAAGAGAAACTTCTCCTAAAAATAGATGGTCTCCAAGCAAATCTGCTGCGACTTGTTTAGAGGCAGCTAAAATTCCTATGCTAATAGGTAAGTCAAAACTGGGTCCTTCTTTGCGTAAATCTGCAGGAGTCAGATTGACGAGAATTTTCCGCATTGGGAAGGCATAACCGCAATTTTTCAGAGTTGCTTGAACTCTTTCTCTTGATTCTTGAACTGCTGCATCTGGCAATCCTACAACGACAACTTTTGGTAGTCCCCCAGATACATCGACTTCGACACCTACTTTTACGGCCTCAATGCCAATTATTGATGCACTCCAGACTCTAGCTAACATATTCTTATATTCTTATATTTGTATAGTTAGTTCTTTTAAATAGATAAATGAGCGAGCAAGACACTCTTTTCACTAAGATTATACGCCGTGAGATTCCGGCAGATATTGTTTATGAGGACGATCTGGCCTTGGCTTTCAGAGATATTAATCCTCAAGCTCCTATTCACATCTTGGTAATTCCGAAAAAGCCTATTCCCAAGTTAGCTGATGCTGTACCTGAAGACCAGGCTTTGATGGGACATTTATTGTTGACTGTAAAACGAATTGCAGAAGAACAAGGACTACAAAATGGCTATCGTGTGGTGATTAATAATGGGCCAGAAGCTGGTCAAACTGTATTTCATTTACATCTTCATATTCTTGGGGGTCGTCAAATGCAGTGGCCTCCAGGGTAATTCAATATAGAGTGTGGGAGGGGGGGGGAAGTGTGGGAGGTGTGGGGAGGGTGGGGAGAGTGGGAAGGGTGGGAAGGGTGGGAAGGGTGGGGAGGGTGGGATGAATTTAACGTTTATCAAGTTACTGGAGTACAGCTATTTTTATTATTTTCTACTCCCTACTCCCTATTCCCTAAAGCAAATGAATCATATAGCAATCTTAGATAGGTTATAACATTTTCCCGTAGGGGTTTGGTTTCCAAATCCCATTTTTGCATAGGTTTGAAGAGCAACCCCCTACAGTTTTTTTCACAAATCATTTACCAAAATAATTGGGTTTAGAGCAAGGACTTTTAAGGCGAAATGTTTTTGGAGCCTTGCTCTAATCCCCGTTACAAAAACCACTTCTGACTTCTGACTTCTGACTTCTGACTTCGTTAATATTGCTACTCCCCTACTCCCCCACTTCCCCACTCCCTCACTCCCCTATTCCTTAATTATTATCTCTACTGACAGTCTAAGGGAAAAGCATAAGTCTAACTTATTCAAAAATTCAAACATACTTTTCTTAAAACCCTTTACAAAACTACATTAGCTGATTAATATAGTAATCAAGGTAGCAAAAGAGCTACCGAGAACCTTGAAAAATACATAGCAATCATAAATATGACTACTACTTTACAACAGCGTGAAAACGCTAACGTATGGGAGCGGTTCTGTAGCTGGGTAACTAGCACTGACAACCGTCTTTACATCGGCTGGTTCGGTGTATTAATGATCCCTACTCTATTAACCGCTACTATCTGCTACATCATCGCATTTGTAGCAGCTCCTCCTGTAGACATCGACGGTATCCGTGAGCCTGTTGCAGGTTCTTTACTCTACGGAAACAACATCATTTCCGGTGCAGTAGTACCTTCCTCCAATGCTATTGGTCTACACTTCTATCCTATCTGGGAAGCAGCTAGCTTAGATGAGTGGCTCTACAACGGTGGCCCTTACCAGCTAGTAATTTTCCACTTCCTCATCGGTATCTTTACTTATATGGGTCGTGAGTGGGAATT